>CAZHWK010000160.1:0-5006 GCA_964536405.1 uncultured Oscillospiraceae bacterium | reverse complement strand
AGAAGCCGCCCTGTTTGCCCATTCCCTCTTTCGCATGTATTCCATGTACGCCGCCCCCCGGGGCTGGCGGGTGGAAACAGACAGTCTGAACGAAACCGAGCTGGGCGGTGTGAAGGAAATTTGCTTTACAATTGAAGGGGAGGGTGCGTACAGCCGCCTGAAATTTGAAAGCGGGGTTCACCGGGTTCAGCGGGTGCCCGAAACCGAGTCGGGAGGGCGTATCCACACCTCCACCGTTACGGTGGCTGTGCTGCCCGAAGTGGACGAGGTGGATTTTCAGCTTAACCCCGCCGATGTGGAGATGCAGGTATTCCGTTCCTCCGGGGCGGGGGGCCAGCATGTCAACAAGACCTCGTCGGCTGTGCGCCTTATCCACAAGCCCACCGGCACGGTGGTGGAGTGCCAGCAGGAGCGCAGTCAGTTCCAAAACAGGGACAAGGCCATGCAAATTCTGCGTGCCCGTCTGTATGAGGCTGAGTTAGAGAAGCAGGAAAGTGCCGTCACGGCCGAGCGGCGAAGCCAGGTGGGCAGCGGGATGCGGAATGAACGCATCCGCACCTACAATTTCCCCCAGGGGCGGCTTACCGATCACCGTATAGGACTTACACTTTACAAGCTGGACGCCGTCATGGATGGGGACCTGGATGAGGTCATTGACGGCCTGGTCACAGCTGACCGTGCCGAGCGGCTGAAAGCCCGGGAGCAGGGGGACTAAGGTGCCGCAAAGACGAAAAAACAGGTTGGCCGAAGGCCGACGGCATTTTTTGCGGTGCGGCACCTTATCACCCGTTGCGGAGGGCTTGAGGCGTAACAGAGCCGAGCGGTTGAAACAAAGTGAAGAATAAAAGGAGAAAGAAAGACCATGGAACTGAAAATCCATTTTAAGACCCTGCCCCAGAGCATGACCCTGGAGCAGGTGGAAGCCGATCTGGACCTCATTCTGGAGGATGACGGCTGGCGGCTGGCCGCTGACCACGGTCCCCAGGGCGGCTTCATCGAAATTGAGCTGGAGGACGAAAAGGCCAACCCCAAGTATGGCATTATGGCCGTGAAGAACTACCTGCAAAAGCGGGAGTTTGCCCCCGATACCGCCATTGAGCTGGCCGGTACCGTGGTGGATATCTATTCTTAAAAGAAATCGGGTGTTTCCATGAAAACCCAGTGCTTTGGCCCCCAGGAGATTGGGCCTGGGGCCGATATTCTCCGCCGTGGCGGTCTGCTGGGCATTCCCACCGAAACGGTCTATGGACTGGGGGCCAACGGCTTGGATGCACAGGCTGTGGGGCGTATCTTTGAGGCCAAGGGCCGCCCACAGGATAACCCCCTCATTCTGCATATCCCCTCGGGAGAGTGGCTGATACGCTACTGCACCCAAATTCCACAGGCCGCCTTTGCCTTGGCCGACCATTTTTGGCCCGGCCCCCTGACCATGGTTTTAAAGCGGCGGGACATGGTGCCCGATGTGGTGACGGCGGGGCTGGACACGGTGGGTATGCGCTGTCCCGACCACCCGGTCTGCCGGGCCATCATTGAGGCTGCCGGGGTGCCGGTGGCCGCTCCCTCTGGCAACACTTCGGGACGGCCCAGCCCCACCACGGCGGGGGCCATGCTGGCCGATATGGACGGCAAGATTGACGGCATTGTGGACGGCGGCCCCTGTACCGTGGGGGTAGAGTCCACCATTGTGGACCTTACGGTCCATCCGCCCCGACTTCTGCGGCCTGGCGGCGTAACGCTGGAGGAACTGCGGGAGGTGCTGGGCCAGGTGGAGGTAGACGAAGCGGTTACCCGGCTGATGCAGGAAGGGGAGGCCCCACGGGCCCCTGGAATGAAGTACCGCCACTATGCCCCCAAGGCCCCGGTGACAGTTGTAAAGGGAAATTCCTTGCATAGTGCTGAATATATTGCCGCCCATGCCGGAGAGCAAAGCGGGGTTATCTGCTTTGAGGAGTATATGGGGCTGTTCACGAAACGGTCCGTGGTGAGCCTAGGCAGGGTGGCCGATCAGGCCGAGCAGGCCAGAAGGGTCTTTGAGGCCCTGCGCCATTTTGACGACACCGACGTGAAGGAAATCTGGGCACAGTGCCCTGACGATACCGGCTTGGGGCTTGCCATTTCCAACCGGCTGAATAAGGCGGCGGGGTTTCATGTCATCCAAGTATGAAGCAATCTGTTGTCGGTGCTGATGGAAAATCGGGAGGGGATTGAATGAAACGAATTGGCATAACCGGCCCAACCGGGGCGGGAAAGACCACGGCCCTTCACGCCCTGCGGGAGCTTGGGGTCTGCATTCTGGATGCCGACCGGGTGTACTATGAGCTTCTGGACCAAAACCGAGACTTGAAAAAGGAGTTGCGGGAACGGTTCGGAGGTGGTATTCTGGATGGTGCGCAGGGGATAGACAGGAAAAAGCTGGGCAACCTGGTATTTGGAAATCCTGCGGCCCTGGCTGACTTAAATGCCATCGCCCATCGCTATGTGCTGGCCGAGCTTGCCCGCAGGGAGGCCAAGGCCGAGAATGAGGGCGTTCCCGCTGTGGCCATTGATGCTATCGCCTTAATAGAAAGCGGGATAGGGAAAACCTGTGACGCTGTGGTGTCCGTTCTTGCGCCCCCCGAGGTGCGGATACAGCGTATCATGGCCCGGGATGGCATTTCGGAGGACTATGCCCGCAAGAGGGTCTTTGCCCAACAGGCAGATGAATTTTACAGGGCCAACAGCCAATATGTGCTGGAAAACGGCGGGGAGGAAAGTCCGCAGGACTTTTCCCGCCGGGCCAAAGAACTATTTAAGCGTATTTTGAATTTCTAAGGAGGAAATGACCATGGAAGAAAAAACACTGGCCGACCGCCGCCGGGAGGAGTTGCTTTACGCTCCCAAGAACGGCTATGACCGCATTTCGGCCGAGGATGAAGTGGCAATGAAGTCCTATTGTGAGGACTACAAGAAGTTTTTGGACAACGGCAAGACCGAGCGTGAGTGCGTGTCCTATGCCATTGCCTTGGCCGAGGCCAAGGGCTTTCAGAAGTTTGAGCGGGGCATGGCCCTTCAGCCGGGGGATAAGGTCTACCGCTCCAACCGGGGCAAGGCCCTCATGCTGGCTGTTATCGGCCAGAAGCCTTTGAGCGAGGGTGTTCACATTGGGGCTGCCCACATTGATGCCCCTCGCCTGGACCTGAAGCCAAACCCCCTGTATGAGGACAGCGAACTGGCCTTTCTCAAGACCCACTACTACGGTGGTATCAAGAAGTACCAGTGGGTGACCATCCCTCTGGAGCTGCGGGGGGCTGTGGCCCTCACCGACGGCCGTGTGCTCAAGGTTTCTGTGGGTGACGGGGCGGGTGACCCCCAGTTCACCATCGACGATCTTCTGCCCCACCTGGGGGCCGAGCAGGCCAAGAAGCCCATGGGCGAAGCCATTCCCGGAGAAAGCCTCAATGTGCTGGTGGGCAGCCGCCCCTTCAAGGATGACAAGGGCTCCGACCGGGTGAAGCTGGCCGTCATGGACCTGCTCAACCAGAAATACGGCATCCGGGAAGAGGACTTTATTTCGGCCGAGCTGGAGATGGTCCCCGCTTTCCGGGCCGCCGATATCGGTTTTGACCGCTCCCTCATCGGGGCCTACGGCCACGACGACCGGGTGTGTTCCTATGCCTGTCTGTCTGCCTTGCTGGCTCTGGAGGGCATTCCCAGCAAGACGGCCGTCTGCATGCTGGCCGACAAGGAGGAAATCGGCTCCGAAGGTGTGACCGGCATGAGAAGTGCCGCCTTTGATACCTTCATGAGCGATTTGTGCGACAGCCAGCGCATCCCGCTCAAGACCTGCTATGAGAAGTCCTTCTGCCTGTCGGCCGACGTGTGCGCTGCCTATGACCCCAATTTCCCCGAGGTCTATGAAAAGCGCAACAGTGCCCTGGTGAATTACGGCATGGGCTTCTGCAAGTACACCGGCTCCCGGGGCAAGGGTGGAGCTTCCGACGCTTCTGCCGAGGTGGTGGCCTATGTCCGCCGTATCATGGACAATGCCGGGGTTATCTGGCAGATGGCCGAGCTGGGTAAGGTGGATGCCGGCGGCGGCGGCACGGTGGCCGCCTATATGGCCGAGCGTGATATTGACACCCTGGATGCGGGTGTGGCTGTTTTGTCCATGCACGCCCCCTTTGAAACCGTGTCCAAGCTGGACTGCTACATGACCTTTAAGGGCATGAAAGCGGTTTTCCTGGCTGACTAAAGCACAATAGAAACAAAAAGGCCGCAGAACCGTTTGTTCTGCGGCCTTTTTTAAAAAACTGCAACCAGCGGTTGCGCAAGTGCAAGCCACTGTAGATAGCGTCGCAACCGCCTGATTTGCTATGATAAATCCACCAAAAGGAAGGGGCGAAGGAAGATGACACTGTCCAGTAAAATTCTAAATTGCAGGAAAAAAGCCGGGTTATCCCAGGAAGCGCTTGCCGACATGATAGGAGTATCCCGTCAGGCTGTGAGCAAGTGGGAAAACGGGGAGGCGGTGCCCGAGGTTGGGAAGCTACTGTTGCTTGCCAAGGCCTTTCAGGTGACCACCGATTGGCTTTTATCTGAGGAGGAGCCCGAACAAGAGCCGTCTGAAGGAGGGGAAAGCACCATGCAGCCCCCTCCCCAGCGTGGCGAGGACTGGGTGGAGTCCATCCCCGGTGTCATTGGCAAGCTCATCCGCCGGTATGGCTGGCTCTATGGCGTATACATTGCCCTGGGTGGCTTGGGTGCTGCCCTGGTGGGCGGCATGGTCCGTATGAGATTTCGTCAGATGATTTCCAATATTGGTGCCGAGGTCGCTTGGCCAGACAGTGCGGGGAAGGTGAATACAAACCTGCTGGCTGTCAACAATTTGTACACTTTTGGTACCATCATTATGGTTGTTGGAATTCTCGTGACCATTGCGGGTGTCATTTTGGCTATTTATCTGAAAAAGCGTGGCAATCAAGATAAATGATACACAGCGCAGGGAAAAGAGCGTTGCAGACTATCAT
>CAZHWK010000159.1:0-5031 GCA_964536405.1 uncultured Oscillospiraceae bacterium | reverse complement strand
GGGACGGTTTGAAATTCTGGCCCGTGACCCCCTGTTCATCGCTGACGGAGGCCACAATCCCCAGTGCGCCGAAGCCCTTTGTACCAATCTGAAGCAATATTTCCCGGGGAAAACCATCCACTTTTTGCTGGGAATGCTGGCCGACAAGGACTGGCAGCCGGTTATGGATATGGTGGCCCCCCTGGGGGCCAGCTTCACCGCCGTGGCCCCCGACAGTCCCCGGGCCTTGGACCCCCAAACACTGGGGGACTATCTTTCTTCTTACCAAAAACCGGTAACGGTCTGTCCCAGTGTGGCCGCCGGGGTGGAGGCCGTTTTGGCCCGGGCAAAACCGGAGGATGTGATTTGCTCCTTCGGCTCCCTCTACCTCACGGGGGCGGTACGCACCCTGATGCTGGGCCCCCCTGTGTGAGCCAGAGTTTGTCCAAAAATTAAAAACAGCTTGTATAAGAAGAGCCTTCTTATACAAGCTGTTTTCTTATCCTGCCCCAAAAAGAAGCCGCACCGCAAAGGCAGCCGCCATAAATCCTGCCAAATCGGCACAGAGGGCGGCCGGAACAGCATAGCGGGTTTTGGCGATGCCTGCCGCCCCGAAGTAGACGGCGATGGTGTAAAAGGTGGTTTCGGTGGAACCCAGCATGACAGCCGCCGTGCGGCCAAGTTGGCTGTCCGGGCCATAGGTGGAAATCAGCTCGGCCCCCACCCCCAGGGCCGCCGACCCGGACACGGGACGGACCAGCAAAAGGCCCACCGTTTCGGGCGGAATTCCCAGCTTGACTAGAATCGGTCCCAGAGCCTGGGCCGCCAGCTCCAAGGCCCCTGAGGCCCGGAGCATATACACCGCTGTCAGCAGGCCGATAAGGGCGGGGACAATCTTGATTAAAACCCCCAGGCCGTCCCCCGCCCCGTGCATGATGGCGTCGTACACATCCACCCTTCTGGCCACCCCGTAGATGGCCACAAAGGCGATGATAAGGGGGACGGTCATATTCAGCAAAAGCTCCATGTCAATTCCTCCACAGCCTGGAAAAAAGTTTGGCCGCCAAAATTCCCACCGTCACCGAAATTCCCGAAGCCAGCCAGACCGCCGGCAGAATGTCAAAAGGGGTGGCACACCCCGCCGCCGCCCGCACCGAAGCCACCGTGGTGGGGATGAGCTGGATGGAGGCCGTGTTGCAGACCACCAGCATACAAAGACTGTCCGAGGCCACCCCGGGGGAACGCAGGCTCATGCGCCGGGCCGCCTCAATCCCCAGGGGGGTGGCCGCATTGCCCAGCCCCAGCAGGTTGGCCGACACGTTGGCCGCCACCGTGTCCATGGTCTTAGCGTCCTTTTTAAAATCGGGATAGAGCCGCCCCAGCAGGGGTTTTAGCAATCGTGTCAGCTTGTCACTCAGGCCCGCTCGGCGCATCACCTCCATAACCCCCATCCACAAACAGAGCACCCCGGCCATGGAAATACACAGCTCCACCCCAGCCGCCGCCCCCTCCAGAGCCGCACCGGCCACCGCCTCGGCCCGGCCCGTCCACAGGCCGCAGAGCAGCGACACCACCACCATGCCCGTCCAAATCAGCGACATTGCCATCCCGTTTCATCTCCTTTTTGCCCAGTGTATGCCCCGGCTTTGCCGGACAGAACCGCAAAGAAATCCAAGATTTAACAAAAATTTTTTCTTCCAGTATTTTCCGACTGAATTCGATTGACACCAAATTCTGCCATGCTATAATGTGTTTGTAGAAAAAATTCCTGGTTTCGGGCTTAAAAAGGAGAAATTGATATGAAATCCACTGGTATTGTACGAAAAGTTGACGAATTGGGTCGAATTGTGCTTCCCATTGAACTTCGCCGCACCCTGGACATCGCAGAAAAGGACGCTTTGGAGATTTATGTGGAAGGTTCCACCATCGTTCTGAAAAAGCATCAGCCTGCCTGCATTTTCTGCGACAGCACCTCTGATGTGATTACCTATAAGGGGAAAATGGTGTGCGCCGCCTGTGTGCAGGAGCTAATCAGCCAGTAAATCCCTCTTTTTGTTACATACCTATGAAAAAAGCCCGGATGACACGCCAATGTGTCATCCGGGCTTTTTTATTAGAGCGTTTCTGAAACGTCGCTGTGTCTGGAATTTTGAGCAAAAATTGATCCAGATAAGCCATTTTTTGTAGAAATCCTTGGTGGATTTCAAAGAAAAATGGGGCAACATGGGAAAATTTTTGCCAAAAGGACCGATATATGGACTGTTCAGAAACGCTCAAAATTCACAGCCGTTCCAAGGCCGCATCGTAGAGGGCCTTGCGGTTCAGGCCAGTGTCGGCAGCCGCCCTGCGGCTGGCCTCCTTCATGGGCAAACCCTCAGCCCGGTATTTCTCCATGAGGGCCAAGCCGTCCTCCATGGTGGCCTCCTCATGAATGGCCGGGGGGCACCCCTCCACCACCAGGACAAATTCCCCCTTGGGGCTGTCGCTTTCATACCGGGCCACCGCCCCGGCCAGGGTGGTGCGGAACACCTCCTCATGGAGCTTACTCAGCTCCCGGCAGAGGGAAATTCGCCGCTCGCCCCCAAAGGCGGCAAGAAGGTCGGCCAGAGTGACGGTAAGTTTATGGGGAGCCTCGTAAAAAATCATGGTTCGCTCCTCCTGGGCCAGGGATTGGAGGTGGGCCTTGCGATTTTTCTTATTCATGGGCAAGAACCCCTCAAAGGTAAACCGACCGGTGGGCAGGCCGGACACGGCCAGGGCGGTCACCAGGGCGCAAGGCCCCGGAATGGCAATGACCTCCACCCCATCTTGGGCGCACAGAGCCACCAACTCCTCCCCCGGGTCACTGACGGCGGGGGTGCCCGCATCGGTGATCAGAGCGCAGGTTTCCCCTGCCAGAAGGCGGGCAAGGATGGCAGGGCCGCTACTTTCGGTATTATGGCGGTGATAGGTTACCATCTGTTTTTTTATATCCAGGTGATTGAGCAGCTTTACGCTCACTCGGGTATCCTCGGCGGCGATAAAATCGGCCTCGGCCAAGGTCTGGGCGATGCGGGGGGAGATGTCCCCCAGATTGCCGATGGGGGTGGGAACGAGATAGAGTATTCCGGCCATAAGGCACCTCCTAGTGGCTTGTGATGGGTGACGGCATAAAACAGGGATCCTGGGGTTAGGACGGCGGGCGGGTAAAGTGGCCCAAGGGGTCGGGGCGGGTCCAGAGGGTGATGTGCCCGGAGGCCCGGGTGGCATTTAAATCAATCAGCCGCTGATTTTCACTGCCCCGGTAGAGGGCGGCATAGGATTTCTCCCCCTCCAGGTAGGGGCCGTCCACCAGAACGTCGGTGGCCTCCAGCAGGGCCTTCCAGGCCGGGTTTTGGCCGGCCAGCAAATGTTCATAGAAATAGCCCGTATAGGTCCAGACCGACAGGCCACGGCCCTTGGCCACTCGGGCCAGAGCGGCGCACTCCTCGGCCTGGGCGAAGGGCTCTCCCCCGGAGAGGGTAAGCCCATCGGTGAGAGGATTGCGGAAGAGTCTGGCCGTCAGCTCCTCCACGGTGACCTCCTCCCCACCCTGTGGGTTGTGGGTGGCCGGATTGTGACAGCCGGGACAGCCGTGGGGACAGCCCTGGGTAAAGACCGTGAACCGAAGGCCGGGGCCGTCCACGATGGAGTCGGATATGGTATTGGAAATTCGCATGGCCGAAGGGCCTCCTTTTCCTGGTGTTGGGAGCGCAAAAAGAGTGCCTTGGGCACTCTTTTTGTCTATAAGGGGATGGCCCCTTCCTCGGTTTATACGCCGTGCTTGACCCGGTCCTTCTCCTCGGCCCGCTTGCCGTTGTTGAAGCGGTCCAGGGTGCCCACCAGGTAGCCCGTGATGCGGCGGATGCGTTCAAAGCCAACCTCATCCTCCTTACGGCCACAACCGGGGCACTGGTCCCCGATGATGCCCGAGAAGCCGCAAATGGGATCCCGGTCCACCGGGTGGTTCACACTGCCGTAGCCGATACCGGCCTCCTTCATGGCACGGATGACCTTCTCGAAGGCCTCCAAATTCTCGGTGGGATCGCCGTCCATCTCAATATAGCTGATGTGGCCGGCATTGGTAAGAGCGTGGTAAGGGGCCTCGATGGCAATTTTGTCATAGGCCGAAATGGGGTAGTAAACCGGAACATGGAAGGAGTTTGTGTAGTAATCCCGCTCGGTCACGCCGGGAATGACTCCATAGCGGGCCTTATCCATCCGCACAAAGCGGCCGGACAGGCCTTCGGCCGGGGTGGCCAGCAGGGAGAAGTTCAGGCCCCACTTCTTGCACTCGTCATCCATCCGCTTACGCATATGGCAGATGATTTCCCGGCCCAGGATGCGGGCCTTCTCGCTTTCGCCGTGATGCTCCCCAATCAGGCACTTCAAGGTTTCAGCCAGGCCGATGAAGCCCACCGAGAGGGTGCCGTGCTTGAGGACTTCCCGCACCTCGTCGTCCCAGTCCAGCTTTTCGCTGTCCAGCCAGACACCCTGGCCCATGAGGAAGGGGTAGTTGCGCACCCGCTTGCGGCACTGGATTTCAAACCGCTCCAAAAGCTGGTCCACGCACAGGTTCATCATCCGGTCCAGGCTTTCAAAGAAGAGGTTCACGTCCCCCTTGGCCTTGATGGCCAGCCGGGGCAGGTTGATGGACGTGAAGGACAGGTTGCCACGGCCGGGACAGGTCTGGCGGTCGGTGTCATAGACGTTGGCACTGACCCGGGTGCGGCAGCCCATGTAGGCGATTTCGGTTTCAGGGTGGCCCTCTTTATAGTATTGCAGGTTGAAGGGGGCATCCACGAAGCTGAAGTTGGGGAAGAGCCGCTTGGCCGAGCAGCGGATGGCCAGCTGGAACAGGTCATAGTTGGGGTCGCCGGGGTTATAGTTGACCCCTTCCTTCACCCGGAAAATCTGGATGGGGAAGATGGGGGTTTCTCCATTGCCCAGGCCCTCCTCGGTGGTGAGGAGGATATTCTTGATGTCCATGCGAGCCTCGGGAGAGGTGTCCATGCAGTAGTTGATGGAGGAGAA
>CAZHWK010000158.1:0-5065 GCA_964536405.1 uncultured Oscillospiraceae bacterium | reverse complement strand
CCGCTGGACCCTGCCACCGGCACGTTCCCCGAGGACATCAAGGGCCAGACGAATCAGTCTCTGACCAACGTCAAGAACATTCTTGAGTCTGTTGGCAGCAGCATGGATAAGGTCGTTAAGACTACCGTGTTCCTTTCTGACATCGGCAACTTTGCCGCTATGAACGAGGTTTACGGCTCTTACTTCAGTGAGGGCAACTATCCTGCCCGCTCCGCTGTTGAGGTTGCCAAGCTGCCCAAGGATGCTATGGTCGAGATCGAAGTTGTCGCCATGGTCTAATTCACACGCCGCCTGATTATTCGCAGGTACATTCCCCAAAAAGGTACTGTCCGCTAGTCGAAGGTAAAGTTTAAATTTTACAAGACGACCGGGGTATCCACTATAAAACTGTGGCGCATTGCGCCCGAATTAAGTGGAGGTAACAAAAATGAAAGAGTACCCTTTGAACGTCCCCGCACCCCATCATTATTCTTTTGCAGTGCGAGACATCCCCAATGTCACCGTTGAGCAGCGTGAGCGCGCTCTGAAGGCCACTCACTACAATGAGTTTGCTTTCCCCGCTGGCATGCTGACCGTGGATATGCTGTCCGACTCGGGCACTACCGCCATGACCAACCAGCAGTGGGCTGCTCTCTTCTTGGGCGATGAGGCCTATGGCCGTAATACCGGCTACTATGTCCTCCTCGACACCTTCCGCGATATCTTTGAGCGTGGCGGCGAGAAGAACTGGAAAAAGTCCATTGACCTGGTCCGCACTGACTGCCGGGACGTGGAAAAGATGATGGATGAGTTGTACCTGTGCGAGTATGAAGGCGGCTTGTTCAATGGCGGCGCCGCTCAGATGGAGCGTCCCAACGCCTTTATCATCCAGCAGGGCCGTGCCGCTGAGTCCGTTCTGATGGAGATCGTGAAGAAGATCCTGGCTGCCCGTCATCCCGGTAAGGTCTTCACCATCCCCTCCAACGGTCACTTCGACACCACCGAGGGCAACATCAAGCAGATGGGTTCCGTGCCCCGTAACCTGTATAACAAGGAACTGCTGTACGAAATTCCCGAGGGCGGCAAGTACGAGAAGAACCCGTTCAAGGGCAACATGGATATTGAGAAGCTGGAGCAGCTCATCAATGCCTGCGGCGTTGAGAACGTGCCCCTAATCTTCACCTGTATCACCAACAACCCCATCTGCGGTCAGGCCGTTTCCATGGGCAACCTGAAGGAGATCAACCGTGTCGCTCATAAGTACGACATTCCTCTGGTCTTCGATACCGCCCGTTGGGCTGAGAATGCTTACTTCATCAAGATGAACGAGCCCGGCTATGAGGATAAGTCCATTGCTGAGATCGCCACCGAGATGTTCTCCTACTGTGACGCTTTCACCATGTCCGCCAAGAAGGACGGCCACTCCAACATGGGCGGCATGCTGGCCTTCCGTGACCGTGGTCTGTTCTGGAAAAAGTTCTCCGACTTTAACGAGGACGGCTCCATTAAGACCGACGTGGGCGTGCTGCTGAAGGTAAAGCAGATCTCCTGCTACGGCAACGACTCCTACGGCGGCATGTCCGGCCGTGACATCATGGCTCTGTCTCTCGGCCTGTATGAGAGCTGCGACTTCAACTACATGCACGAGCGTGTGGCCCAGTGTGATTACCTGGCCGAGGGCTTCTACAAGGCCGGTGTCAAGGGCGTCGTGCTTCCCGCCGGCGGCCACGCTGTGTACATCAACATGACTGAGTTCTTCGACGGCAAGCGGGGCCACGACACCTTTGCCGGCCAGGGCTTCTCCATTGAGCTCATTCGCCGCTATGGTATCCGTACCTCCGAGCTGGGCGATTACTCCATGGAGTATGACCTGAAGACTCCCGAGCAGCAGGCTGAGCTGGCCAACGTGGTCCGCTTCGCCATCGACCGCAGCCGCCTGACCCAGGAACACTTGGATTACGTCATCGCCGCTGTGAAGGCTCTGTATGAGGATCGTGAGAACATCCCCAACATCCGCATCGTCTGGGGCCACAACCTGCCCATGCGTCATTTCCACGCTTTCCTGGAGCCCTATCCCAATAAGTAAATCTTTCTGCATGTAAGATGCAGATAAAGGGCGTAAGGCCCATACTATTCGCAGCTTTCACTGTCTCCTGAAAAGGTATCCGGTTGAATGAGCGCACTTGGTATGGAGTCTTACGCCCTTTTATTTAACAAAGAGGTGAGTGTTTATGGCAACTCCTGACAAGACCCTGGAACAGCGCGATGGTTTTAAGAGCAAGTGGGGCTTCATTCTCGCTTGTATCGGTTCTGCCGTTGGCATGGGCAATATCTGGCGTTTCCCCATCATGGTCACTCGGTTTGGCGGGATGACGTTCCTAATCCCCTATTTTCTCTTCGTCATCTTGATTGGTGCCACTGGTGTTATCGGTGAATTTGCTCTGGGTAGGGCCGCTGGAGCTGGTCCCATCGGTGCCTTCGGTAAATGTACCGAAGTTCGCACCGGCAAGAAAAATGTGGGTGAGGCCATTGGCTGGTTGCCCATCATTGGCTCTATGGGCCTGGCCATCGGCTATACTGTTGTACTTAGCTGGATTTTCAAGTATGCGTTTATGTCCATTACCGGCGGTCTGTTTGCTCTTGGCACCGATATGGGTGCCATCGGCGGTGCTTTTGGTGCCACTGCACCTGAAACTGCCTCTATCGGCGAAAGTATTTCGGTGGTCATGGGCGGTGCAGGCAACGGTATGTGGCTTGTCATCGCTCTGGTTGTCAGCCTAATCATCATGGCCCTGGGTGTTTCCGGCGGCATTGAAAAGGCCAACAAGGTCATGATGCCCATCCTCTTCTTCCTGTTCGTGGCTCTAGGCATTTATATCTTCACCCTCCCCGGTGCTTCTGAGGGCTATAAGTTTATTTTCAAGCTGAACCCCGCTGGCCTTGCCGATATTAAGCTTTGGGTATTCGCTTTCGGACAGGCCTTCTTCTCCCTGTCCGTTGCTGGTAACGGCTCGGTTATTTACGGTTCCTATTTGCCTAAGGACGAAAGCATTCCCTCTTCCGCCCGCAATGTGGCCCTCTTCGACACTCTGGCCGCTGTGCTGGCCGCTTTCGTGATTATTCCTGCCATCGCTGCCAGCGGCTTCGCTATGAGCGATGTCAGTGCTGGCCCTGGCTTGATGTTTGTCTATCTGGTCAACATTATCAACGGAATGCCTGCTGGTCGTCTGATTGGCATCGTATTCTATGTGGCCGTCCTCTTTGCCGGTGTGTCTTCCATCATCAACCTGTATGAGGCTCCCGTTGCAATGTTGCAGGAACGTTTCAAGGTCAAGCGTCTTCCCGCCGTGGCCATCATCGGTGTGATTGGCGGTATTGTGGCTTTCTTGATTCAGGGTTACACCTCTCAGTGGATGGACATCGTTTCCATTTACATCTGCCCCTTGGGTGCTCTGTTGGCTGGCATCATGTTCTTCTGGGTTGCCGGTAAAGAATATGTCCATAAGGCAGTCAACGAAGGTGCCTCCAAGCCCATTGGCGGCTGGTTCTTCCCCTTGGGCAAGTATCTCTACTGTGTTTGCGCCGTACTTGCTTTGATTTTTGGTGCTTTCTATGGTGGCATCGGCTAATCCAAAGCAAAGTATAAACCGCAATTTTTCGAGCGGCACTCTTAACGAGTGCCGCTCTTCTTTTTTTCTTTTGTACAGGCATAACAAGGTGCTTATCCCCATATCGTTTAAAGAACATACGGGCTGACCTTGCCGAGCCTGGACAGGGAGGAATATGTAGTGGAGAACATGATCTATGAAGATATTGCCCGCCGAACAGAGGGGGATATCTACATCGGTGTGGTGGGGCCGGTCCGGACGGGAAAGTCCACCTTTATTAAGCGGTTTATGGAAACCATGGTCATTCCCGGCATTGACAACGTCTACCGCAAGGAAAGGGCCAGGGACGAACTGCCACAGAGCGGGTCAGGGCGCACCGTCATGACGGCAGAGCCAAAATTTGTGCCCGAGGAAGCTGTGGAGCTGACCATGGAGGACGGGGGCAGTTTTTCGGTTCGCCTCATTGACTGCGTGGGCTATATGGTCCCCGGAGCCGTGGGGCAATTTGAAGAGGATGCTCCTCGGATGGTGACCACCCCCTGGTTTGACCATCCCATTCCCATGACCCAAGCCGCAGAGGTTGGAACACGAAAGGTCATCAGTGAACATTCCACCATCGGAATTGTCATTACCACCGACGGTACCGTGACCGACATTGACCGTGGGGACTATGTGGAGGCCGAGGAACGGGTGATTACGGAACTGAAGGAATTGGGTAAACCCTTCCTGGTTCTGGTCAACTCAGCTTATCCAGAGGCCCCAAGAGCGCAAGCCATTCGGGCCGAACTTATGAATAAATTTGATGTGACCTGCGTGGCCGTCAACTGTCTGGAGCTGGATGAGCCAGATATGACGGATATCATCAAAGGGGTACTTTACGAGTTTCCTGTGAAGGAATTGGATTTGTTCCTGCCGCCTTGGGTAGATGCCTTGCCCTGTGACCACCCCATTAAAACGGAACTCTACACCGCCGTGCGGGATGGAGCCCAGCAGATGCGCCGCATCCGGGATGTGGAGGGGACAGTTTGTGCCATCGGTCAGTGTGAGAGCATCAGCGGGGCCAAGGTAACCTCCATGAATTTAGGGTCCGGGCTGGCAACGGCACAGCTGGATTTACCCAGGCGGCTATTCTATGATACGCTGGCCAGTCAGTCTGGGTTTACCATTGCCGATGATGGCGACCTCATGAGCCTGCTTACCGGTCTTGCTAAAATTAAGCAGGAGTATGACAAGGTTTCTCATGCGCTGGAAGAGGTGCGGGCCACCGGGTACGGTATTGTGATGCCTGACATCGAAGAACTTGCCCTGGAGGAACCGGAAATTATGAAGCAGGGGGGACGCTATGGAGTTCGTCTGCGGGCTTCCGCCCCCTCTATCCATATGATTAGGGCCGATATTGAAACCGAGGTGGCCCCCATTGTGGGGACCGAAAAGCAGTCGGAGGAAATGGTCAACTACCTTCTCCAGGAATTTGAGGG
>CAZHWK010000157.1:0-5070 GCA_964536405.1 uncultured Oscillospiraceae bacterium | reverse complement strand
AGGACCGCTGGTAAAAAAGTCGTTTGGCCCCTGTGCCGGGGCGGCACAACGTCCTCGCCGTTCGCAAACGGCGAAATCTACCCCCTGTGGCGGGGCCGCCACACGATTCCCCGCCCCATTTGCTAGCCCGCCATACAAAAAAGGAGGATGCCCCATGAAAAAGCTGTCTTCTGCACTCTTGGCTCTAACCTTGACCCTCTCCCTGGCGGCCTGCTCGGTCAGCAGTATAGCACCCGCTCCTCAAGCTGCGACTCCCCAGACTGACCCCAGCCGGGCCTACGCTCTGGAAAAGCTCAATGAGGTCAACGACATGATTTTAGAGCGGAGCATTGTGCCCGAGGACTACCTGCGCTACCTCCCCGAGGATCTGGCCGAAGCCGTCAAGGGGTACAACGAAGAGACAGCTCTCTTTCACATTTTTTATACCAGCGTAGCCACCGATATCACCACCGGCCTTTTTTATGAGCATCAGAAAAATCCCGGCGATTATACCCACAGCGATTTGTATGACGAGTGGGTGGGCCGCATCTCCCACTATGCCCTTTACAAAAATGTCACCGAGTTGTGCAACAACGACCCTTATTTGAGCTACACCCTGGCCAAGGAGGCTGGCGGCTCTGCGGGCACATGGCCCTACTACATCGAGACGGGGATGTATGACCGTGACACCAGTTTTTCCCGCAACGGCTACCTCACTCTTGTGGACAGCCTTTTGACCCAATTTGACCAGGCCAGAGCGGCCTTATCCCCAATCGACTGACTAAGGACGGATACCAATGGCTAAGAAAAAATTGCCCGATGACGGGCATAAAAGAATAGAGAACCCCAACGTGATGGGCCTGCGCCCCGAGGTACTGGAACAGCCCATCACCGAAACCCTGCAAATCAACTATATGCCCTACGCCATGAGCGTCATCGTGTCCCGGGCCATCCCGGAGATTGACGGGTTCAAGCCCTCCCACCGCAAGCTGCTGTACACCATGTACAAGATGGGACTGCTTACCGGGGGACGGACCAAGTCGGCCAACATCGTGGGCACCACCATGAAGCTAAACCCCCACGGTGACCAGGCCATCTATGACACCATGGTGCGCCTTTCCCGGGGTTATGGCGCCCTTTTACACCCCCTGGTGGACTCCAAGGGCAACTTCGGCAAGGTCTACTCCCGGGATATGGCCTGGGCGGCCAGCCGATACACCGAGGCCAAGCTGGACGGTATCTGCACCGAGTTCTTCCGGGACATTGACCAGGATGCCGTGGACTTTGTGGACAACTATGACGGCACCATGAAGGAGCCTGCCCTCCTGCCCACCACCTTCCCCAACGTGCTGGTGTCCTCCAACATGGGCATCGCCGTGGGCATGGCCTCCAACCTGTGCGGGTTTAACCTGGGGGAGGTCTGCGATGCCACGGTGGCCTACCTCAAAAACCCCGACTGCGACCTGCTTATGACCCTCAAGGCCCCCGATTTCCCAACCGGGGGGGAGCTGCTCTACGACGAAGCCCTCCTGCGGGACATTTACGCCACCGGGCGGGGCTCCTTCCAGGTGCGGGCCAAGTGGCGGTATGTGAAGGAAGAAAATCTCATTGAGATTTTTGAAATTCCTTACACCACCACCTCGGAGGCCATCATCGACAAGGTGGCCGACCTCATCAAGCAGGGTAAGCTGAAGGAAATTGCCGACATGCGGGACGAAACCGACCTCGCCGGCCTGAAACTGACCATCGACCTCAAGCGGGGCACCGACCCGGACAAGCTGATGGCCCGCCTGTTTAAGCAGACACCTTTGCAGGACTCCTTCGGCTGTAACTTCAACATTCTGGTGGCCGGGATGCCCCGGGTTATGGGGGTGCGGGAAATCCTCTCCGAGTGGACGGCCTGGCGGATGGACGGCGTGCGGCGGCGGACCTACTTCGTCATGAAGAAGAAGGAGGAGAAACTTCACCTGCTCAAGGGCCTCAAACGCATCCTGCTGGACATTGACCGGGCCATCAAAATTATCCGGGAAACCGAGGAGGACGCCGAGGTTGTCCCCAACCTGATGATTGGATTTGGGATTGATACCGTTCAGGCGGACTATGTGGCCGACATCAAGCTGCGTAACATCAACAAGGAATATATTCTAAAGCGCATTCAGGAAACCTCCTCCCTGGAAGAGGAAATTGCCGATTTGAAGGACATTGTGGACTCCCCCGCCCGCATCAAGAAAATCATTGTGGGTGAGCTGGAAAATGTGAAGAAGAAGTTTGCCGCCGACCGCCGCACCACTATCCTCTACGACCACCAGTTGGCCGAGCTTCCCGACCCCGAGGACGAGGTGGCCGACTACCCGGTGACCATTTTCCTGTCCAAGGAGGGGTATTTTAAGAAAATCACCCCGGCCTCCCTGCGGATGAATGCCGAGCAGAAGTTTAAGGAGGGGGACAGTCTCTTTTTCTCTCAGGAAACCAGCAACAAGCAGGAGCTTTTGGTCTTTACCGACAAGCAGCAGTGCTATAAAACCCGTCTGTCCGACTTTGACGACGCCAAGGCCAGCGTTTTGGGGGACTATCTCCCCACCAAGCTGGGCTTTGACCAGGGGGAAAGCTTTCTCTGGGCCTGCATTCCGGGGGACTATTCGGGCAACCTGCTCTTCTTCTTCGAAAACGGCAAGGCCGCCCGGGTGGAGCTTTCCGGTTATCAGACCCAGCAGAGGCGCAAAAAGCTCACCGGGGCATACAGCGACAAGTCCCCCATGGTGGCCGCCTTTGTCCTCACCGAGGATATGGAAATTGCCGTCACCTCCACCGAGGGGCGATGCGTCATTTTCCACACGGCCAGCCTGGCCCCCAAGGCCACCCGAAGCACCCAGGGGGTGGGGATTATGACCCTGAAGCCCAAATACAAGGTGGAAAATGCCCGGGCCCTAAGCACCACCACCATTCTAAACGCCGCCCGCTACCGGGCCAGAAGCCTGCCTGTGGCAGGGGCCCTTCTCAAGGAAGAGGACCGGGGCGTGGAGCAAATCAGTCTGTTGTAAAAGAGGGATGACTTTTGAAAGAAACCATTGGTCGCTACGCAAAAAGCTATGCCATCATCACGGTAGGTTCCCTGCTCTATTCCCTGGCCTTCACCTGGTTTTTTGCCCCCAACCAGGTGGCCATGGGCGGACTGACCGGTCTGGCCCAGGTCATCAATCTGCTGGTTCCGGTTCTGCCGGTGGGCATGCTGATTTTTGTCATGAACGTCCCCTTGTTTTTCCTGGGCTGGAAGTTCATCGGGGGGCATCTGCTGGTGTCCTCCCTGTATGCCATGGCCATCAGTTCCTTCGCCATTGACATTATGGATATGCTCATTACCTTCCCCACCACCGAGCGTATGCTGGCCGCCTTCGGCGGGGGTGCCCTGATGGGGGTTGGGCTGGGCATGGTCTTTGCCGAGGGGGCCACCACCGGGGGCACCGACCTCATCGCCCGGCTGCTCAAGCTGAAATTTCCCTGGCTGCCCATGGGCAAGCTGGTGCTGGTCCCCGATTTGACCGTCATCGTGCTGGCCGCCCTGGCCTTTGGCGACTTGGAAAGTGCGCTGTACGGTTTGGTGGCCCTGTTCATCACCACCAAGATTATGGACACCGTGCTCTATGGGATGGACACCTCCAAGGTGGCCTATATCATTAGCGACCAGCACCCGGCCATTACCAAGGCCATTCTGGAGCTGGACCGGGGACTGACCATCCTCCACGGAGAAGGGGCCTTCACCGGGGAGGAGAAAAAGGTGCTGATGGTGGCCTTTAAGCAGCGGGAAATCGTGCAGATTAAACAGATTGTCCACGACCTTGACCCCACCGCCTTCCTCATTGTCTGCGATGCCCACGATGTGCTGGGCGAGGGGTTTCACCAATATAAAAAGGATGAGGTGTAAGTATGCCGGATATTGCCAAGCTTCAGGAAAATCTGACCCGCCGGGGGTATATGACCCACTATTTTGAAACCTCTGCCCAGGCCAACGACTATCTCTGTTCCCAGCTGGCAGGGAAGCGTGTGGGCATGGGAGGGACCATGACCGTGAAGGACATGGGCCTGGACAAGGCCCTGGAAGCGGCTGGAACCACCCTGGTATCCCACTGGTACGACTATACCCCCCAAGAGGCCGCCCTTGCCCCCTGCTACATCAGCTCGGTAAACGGTGTAGCCGAAACCGGGGAGCTTATCAACATTGACGGCAAGGGTAACCGGGTTGCCTCCACCATTTTCGGCCATCAGGAGCTTTACCTGGTTTTTGGCGTCAACAAAATTGAGCCCGACCTGGAAAAGGCCCTCTGGCGGGCCCGAAACATTGCTGCCCCCAAGAACGCCCAGCGGCTCCAAAAGAAGACCCCCTGCGCCCTGAAAGGCGACAAGTGCTACGATTGCAACAGCCCCGAGCGTATCTGCCGGGCCCTGTCCATTTTCTGGAACCCGCCCAGCTCCTTTGAACGGGTAGAGGTGATCATTGTGGGCGAGGCCTTAGGGCTGTAACCCATTCAGCAGAAAGGAGGGACCCTCGGTGAATATTCGCATCTGCGCCCTTTGCCTGGGCCTGTGTCTGGCCCTGGTTGGCTGTTCGTCCATGTTGGACCGGAGTTTTGTTTCGGTACAGCCCCATGAGCAGAGCATTGCCTCGTCCGAGGACCCCTCCACTCTTCACGCCAAAAACTACCAGGAGCTGGTATCCGCCGTCCTCTATTTAGTCACCCGCCATGCCGAGGAAGGAACGGTCAAGCTTTATAACTATACCGGGGACGTGGAAAACGACCTGTCCTCAGCCTGTCTGGAAGTGGTGCAGAAGGACCCTCTGGGGGCCTTTGCCGTGGACTATATCAAGCATGACCTCGCCCGCATTGTATCCTATTATGAAGCGTCGGTGAGCATCCGCTACACCCGCACCGCCGAAGAGATGGGACGGGTGGTTTCGGTCACGGGCAGCAGTGCCATCAAAAACGAGCTTCGGGAGGCTCTGGCCACCTTCTCCGACCAACTTACCCTGCGGGTAAGCTATTTTGGGGAGGATGAGGCCTATATCCGCAACCTCATTCTCCAGGCCTATTACAG
>CAZHWK010000156.1:0-5117 GCA_964536405.1 uncultured Oscillospiraceae bacterium | reverse complement strand
CCTGGTCGTAATCCTCAAAACGGTCGTCCCCCCGGGTGTAGTTGAGTACCCAGTTGCCGATATAGACCATATCCAGCAGACGCCTAAATTGTTTTTTCGTCAAGTCCAGCTTCATGCCGCAAAACCTCCTCGCTGGTTAGGTGTATCTATTATAGTATATTTTCCTCACTTGTCAAAGGTCAATCCCATTTGAATTGTATAAGGAAGCGATGAATAAATCAAGCCATGCGCCTTGGTGGCAGATTTTCCGTCTGGACATCGTCAAAAACCCTTGCAATACGTCAGTATTCCTGCAGATTTTTGGCTCGCCAGCCCAAAAATCTGTTTGCCAATCCGCACGGCGGATTTCATCATTGCTTCCTTAAAAATCTTCTTGCTATTGGAAGATAAGTATCATATTATTATAAGTTGTGTATACGTTACAGGGAAGGGAGTGGAACCTATGGATGCAAGACCCATCGGGGTGTTTGACTCGGGCCTGGGCGGCCTGACGGCCGTGCGGGAGCTGGGGCGCATTTTACCGGGGGAGGACCTTGTCTACTTCGGAGATACCGGTCGGGTTCCTTACGGAAGCCGTTCCCCCGACACCATTATAAAGTATGCCCGGCAGGACGTGAAGTTCCTGCGTCAATTTGACCTCAAGGCCATCGTCATCGCCTGCGGGACGGTTTCCACCACCGCTTTGGATATTTTGACCGCCGAAAACTCCATTCCCATCCACGGGGTGGTGGGTCCGGCGGCCCGTGCCGCCCTGGGGGCCACCCAAAACGGCCGTGTGGGCCTCATCGGCACGGCGGCCACCATTCGCTCTGGGGCTTACGAGCGGGCCTTGAAGGCCCAAAATCCCGCTGTGGAGGTCTTTGCCGCACCCTGCCCCCTCTTTGTCCCCCTGGTGGAAAACGGCCGCACGGCCCCGGGAGATGTGGTCATCGAGCAGGTCTGTGCCGATTACCTGGCCCCCATCAAGGCCCAGGGGGTGGACACCCTGGTGCTGGGCTGTACCCATTACCCTCTTCTGCGGGAGGTCATTGGGGCCTATATGGGGCCCTCTGTCACCCTGGTGGATGTAGGGGCGGCCTGTGCCCGTGACCTGGCCGGGGAGCTGGCCGGGGCCGACCTTCTGGCCGCCGAAGCCACGGTTGGGGGATTGCGGTGCTTTGTCAGCGACGAGCCGGATGGCTTTTCTGCCCTGGCTTCCCGTTTCCTGGGCCGAAGTGTGGAGGGCCATGTGGAGCGGGTGGACATTGACAAGTATTAAGAATGCCGATATAATGTCGGTACTTCTATTCCATCGGATTGGATTATCTACAACATAAATGGGGCAGATACATGGAAAAAAACGTCATCATTTCCATTAAGGGAATGCAAAATTATGAGGGTATTGAAGAGGATACCATCGAGCTGGTCACCGAAGGCCGCCTGCTGGATTGCGGGGACGACGGCCTGACCCTAACCTATCAGGAGAGCGAGCTGACCGGTATGGAGGGGACCCTTACCTCTTTTCAGGTGGAAAAAAGCGGCCGGATTACCCTGCTTCGTATGGGGGAGGTCAACTCCCAAATGGTCTTTGAGGAGGGGCGGCGCCACCTGTCCCTCTACCAGACCCCGGTGGGGGACCTGTCGGTGGGCATCCGGGCCAGCCGCATCCGCAATACCTTAAATATGGCCGGGGGCGAGCTGGAAATCGACTATGCCATCGAGCTTGACCACACCCTGGCCGGTCAGAATTTATTTAAAATTCACGTGCGGGAGGACAACCGCCATGCCTTGATCCAGCAGTAGTGTGGGCAAGCTCGATACCGCAGGGGGGATTCACTCCGCCCGAGGAGTTCAATCATCGGGGTACCCTGCGGCGCAGAGCGGCGTGGGGGGACTTGACCACACCCTGGCCGGGCAGAATTTATTTAAAATCCACGTGCGGGAGGATACCCGCCCATGCCATATAACCCAGTAACAACGGATAAAAGAAAGAATAAGGTGATATTTCATGAGCAACCTCATTGCCAGCGCAAAGGAGCAGGTCACCCTGCTGACCCAGAAGGCCTATGAAGAGGCCGCCGCCAAGGGACTTCTCCCCGGCGGAGCTAATATCCAGGGAAGCGTAGACATTCCCAAGGACCCCGCCCTGGGGGACTATGCCACCTCCTTCGCCCTGGCCGGGGCCAAGGCCCTGGGCCAAAACCCCCGTGCCCTGGCCCAGATTTTGGTGGATCATCTGGAGCTGGAGGGCAGCTACTTTGACAAGGTGGAAATTGCCGGTCCCGGCTTTTTGAATTTCCGCTTGGGCTCCCGCTGGTTTGGGGAGGTTCTGCATGCCATCGATGCCGAGGGGGCAACCTACGGTTCGGTGGACGAGGGCCGTGGTAAAAAGGTGATGGTGGAGTTCGTGTCGGCCAACCCCACCGGCCCCATGCACATGGGTAATGCCCGTGGCGGCGTGCTGGGTGACACACTGGCCAACGTCCTCTCCCGTGCCGGGTACGACACCTGGAAGGAATTCTATGTCAACGATGCGGGCAACCAAATCCATAAGTTTGCCGACTCCATCCATGCCCGCTATATGCAGATTATCCTGGGGGAGGAGGGCTTCCCCTTCCCCGAGGAGGGCTACCATGGCGAGGACATCAAGGAGCTGGCCCGTGCCTTCTATGAGTCCCACGGGGACAGCTACAAGGATGCTCCCGAGGAGAAGTGGCTGGAGGATATGAGCAAGTTCGGCCTGAAGGTCAACATCCCCAACATGGAGAGCGACCTGGGCCGTTACGGCATTACCTACGACCAGTGGTTCTATGAGTCCTCCCTCCACGAAAGCGGCTATGTGGCCGACACCGTGGCTCTGCTCACCGAGAAGGGCTGGACCTATGAGAAGGACGGGGCTCTCTGGCTCAACACCACCGAGCTTCTGAAGGAAAAATTCATCCGGGAGGGCAAGACCAGGGAGCAGGCCGACAAGCTGGATTTGAAGGACGACGTGCTCCGCCGCCAGAACGGCTTTTACACCTACTTCGCCGCCGACATCGCCTACCACCGCAATAAGCTCTCCCAGCGGGACTTTGATACCGTCATCAACATCTGGGGTGCCGACCACCACGGCCATGTGGCCCGGCTTCAGGCCGCCCTGGACGGTCTGGGCCTGGACGGCTCCCACCGCCTGGTGGTGGTACTCATGCAGCTGGTGAACCTGCTCCAGGACGGCAAGCCGGTGCGGATGAGCAAGCGTTCGGGCAAGGCCATCGCCCTGCATGACCTGCTGGACGAAATCAACGTGGATGCCGCCCGCTATTTCTTCAACTCCCGCCACAGCAATTCCCCTCTGGACTTCGACCTGGACCTGGCCGTCCGTCAGGACAGCGAGAACCCGGTCTACTACGTCCAGTACGCCCATGCCCGTATCTGCTCCCTGCTGGCCCGTCTGGCCGACGAGGGGCATCAGGTGCCCAAGGCCGAGGAGGTAGAGGCCGCCCGGTATGCCTCCCCCGAGGAAATGGCCCTGCTGAAAAGTTTGGCCCAGCTTCCTGAGGAGGTCCGACTGGCTGCCCGTGACTACGACCCCTCCCGCATCAACCGCTACCTGCTCACGGTGGCCGGTGACTTCCACCGCTTCTATAATGCCAACCGTATCCTGGGGGAGGAGCCTGCCGTGCTGAACGCCCGCCTCAAGCTGGCCGATGCCACCCGCAGTGTGATTGCAAATTGTCTGGGTCTGCTGGGGGTTACCGCCCCCGTGAAAATGTAAAGGAGTTTAAGATGAACGCCGAAATTCCCTTACCGCAGCCGTCCCTGTTGGACGGCGCAACCGGAACTGAACTGCAAAAGCGTGGTATGCCCCAGGGTGGGTGTACCGAGCAGTGGATTTTGGAACACCCGGAGGTTCTTCGGGAGCTTCAGCGTGCCTACCTGGCCGCCGGAAGCAATATCCTCACCGCCCCCACCTTTGGTGCCAACCCGGCCAGCCTGGCTGAATTCGGGCTGGAGGACAAGGTAGAGGACTATAACCGCCGCCTGGTGGAGCTGACCCGGGAAGTGGCCGGGGATGCCGCCCTGGTGGCAGGCAACCTGGCCCCCTGCGGTCTGGGGGAAACCTGCGTGCGGGAGGGCCGCTTCGAGTCCGTGGTGGAGAACTACAAGGCTCAGGTGGCCGCCATCAAAGCCGCCGGGGTGAACCTCTACCTGATTGAAACTATGGTTGATATGGCCGAGGCCCGGGCCGCCGTTCTGGCGGTGAAGGAGGTGGACCCCCACAAGCCCGTGGTGGTCACCTTCTACTGCGATGAGGAGGGCAGAGCCCCCTCGGGCACCGATGTGCTGGCCGCCCTTATTGTCATGCAGGGCATGGGGGTGTCGGCCTTTGGGCTGAACTGTGCCTCCCCAGAGGTGATTTTGGAGCAGCTTACCCGCCTTGCCCCCTATACCTCCATCCCCCTGGTGGCCCAGCCCTCCACCCGGGAGAGTACCCCGGAGCAGGCGGCCCATTGGGCCGAGCAGTATGCCGCCCTGGGGGTGCGCCTGTTCGGGGGTTGCTGCCATACCGGCCCGGAGAAGATAGGGGCCATGGCCCGCCAGGTGGCCGGGATGGACCTTTCGCCCTTCGCCCCCGCCACCCGGGACCCCGATGTCATCCCCTGCGCCAGCGAGCGGGAGGCCCGTTTCATCACCCCCGATGTGGATATGTCCGAGCCGATTAAATGTACCTCTGACCTGCTGGAAGACATTGTAGAGGTGGAGGAAAATACCCCCGTTGGGGCATTGAAAATTGAGATTTTGGACGAGGAGGACGTGGAGATTTTCTCGGAAAATCAGTATGCCGTCCAGGATGCCCTCTGTCTTTGGTCCGATGTGCCCGAGCTGCTGGAACAGGCCCTGCGGCTCTACCAGGGCCGTGCCATCTATGACGGCACCGGGGAGTTGGAGCCCGAGGATTTGACCCCTCTGGTCAAAAAATACGGTCTCATCCTCCTGTAAGCCCTCACAAAGCAAGAAACAGGAAAAAGTCCGGTAATGGAACATTACCGGACTTTTTCCTGTACAGACTGTCGATAAACCCTCCGGCCGAAGGGTTCGAAGGGAAAGATAGTGTGAAAGAAAACCGTCAGGGTTGTCTTTCGCATGCAATCAAA
>CAZHWK010000155.1:0-5139 GCA_964536405.1 uncultured Oscillospiraceae bacterium | reverse complement strand
GTTGTGTTGACCGTGGTGGATAAGGATAAGAGTCCCGAGGAACTGGAACATTGCCGTGCCCTGGCCGAGGGGCTGGGGGCCACCCTGCGGGTGCGGGCCTATATTGAGGAGTAAATTGCCTATGCTGATTTCTTACGAGGGCTGCTCGCCCATTTTGAAGCCGGGAAGCCTGGTGGCACCCAACGCCACCGTGGTGGGGTCGGTGACCCTGGAGGCCGGGGCCTCCCTCTGGTATGGAGTGGTGGCCAGGGCCGACCGCAACCGCATTGATATTGGAGAAAACACCAACATCCAGGATAACAGCGTTCTTCACGTTTCCCCCCGGGACAGCCTGCACATCGGCAAGGGCTGTACCGTGGGTCATGCCGCCATTCTCCACGGCTGCACAGTGGAGGACAACTGCCTCATCGGCATGGGAGCCATTCTCATGAATGGCTGTGTCATCGGGGAAGGTTCCCTGGTGGCGGCCGGAGCTTTGGTCACCGAGGGGACAGTGGTTCCTCCCGGCAGTTTGGTCCTGGGTTCCCCAGCCAAAGTGCGCCGTGCCCTCACACCCGAGGAAAGGGCCGGTATTTTTCACAGTGCCGAGGGCTATGTCCAGGCCGCCCGGGGGCAGTTGGAGGAGCAAAGGTAATCCCCCTTTGCCACAGGAGAATATATCCCTTACTTCCATCCCCTTGGAACGGCGACAATCTGGGCGTTTATGTCCTGATGCAACAATGGCAAAAACAAAAACCTGCCCTTTTCCTTGTACCAGGAAGAGGGCAGGTTTTTTCATCTGTTTTTTACCGTAAAATGCCTGTATTTCGCTGGCTGGTGGCCGGAGCAACCGCTCTGGGCCAGGGGTTCATTCTTCCTGTGGGGGAGTGGCGCAGGCTTCCCCAATGTCCAGACAGCCGTTTTCCTCGCCCCAGCCCACTGCAATAAATTTGCTCATCAAGGGGATATAAGTCCCCACAAAAAGGATAGCGGCCAGCAGGCCCACCGGCTTTTTGTGCCGGGCCGAAACCCCCAGCCCCATCAAAACTCCCATGGAGGCCAGACAGAACTTAAGGGCGGCCATATCGGCCAAATCCATCTCCTTCAGATAGCGGTTCCCGGCACACAGCAGCTTGTTCAACATACACATAAGCGGTTCCTCCCTGTCTAATATTGGGTGGTTTCTTTCCTTCCAATGAAAGCACTTCAGAGTGGCTTCTCTTGCCCCTTCGGAGCCATTCACCTTCTGCCGCCAGTGGTCCACTGGCCTGTTTTTTGGTCTGCGTTTGCCTTATTTTTCCGGCACGCCTATCCTCCGCACTCTGCAGCGTGAAGAAAACTTGCCAGGGGCAAGTTTTTAGCGGAAGCCCGACACATTTATGTGTCGGGGGAACATTAGTAGAAACGGAGAGTGATGGGTTTGCGGGCCTGTCATGCTGCGGATTGGGCCCATAGCCGGTTCGCTAAGTACGCCCTTCGCAAAAAATGCCGTTGCCTGCGGCAACCTGTTTTTTTGTCTCCGGTCTAGCTTAGCTCCCCTATGGGCCTATCCTCCGCACTTCTTTTTTAATATCGGCGGACCACCGCCACCACCTTACCCAGCAGCTCGGCATGGGTTCCGTCAATGGGGCGGTATGTTTCGGTATCGTCATTTTCAGGCAGCAGCCAGGTCACCCCATCCTTGCGAAGCAGGGTCTTGACCGTGGCCTCGTCCTCAAAGAGGGCCACCACAATTTCGTGGTTATGAAAATTCTCCTGCCGGTGAACCACCACCAGGTCACCGGGCAGGATGCCCGCTCTGATCATGGACTCCCCACGCACCCGCAGGGCAAAATGCTCCCCCTCCAGGCCGTCGGTGTCAAAGGCCAGGTATTCCTCAATACACTCCTCAGCCAAAATAGGGGACCCGGCGGCCACATTGCCCACCACAGGCACCCGGTTTGTCTTGCCGTCCAAATCTTCACCCACGGCACGGCCGGGCAGGGAAATGGCCCGGGTCTTGCCCGCCGATTTCACGATAATACCGGCCTCTTCCAGCCCTTTGAGGTGAAAATGAACGGTGGAGGGGGACTTGAGGTGAACGGCCTCCCCAATTTCCCGCACCGAGGGAGGATAGCCGTGCTGGTCGGTAAAACTGCAAATATAATCATAAATCTGCTGCTGCTTCGGTGTCATGCCTTTCATGTCGGACCCACCTTTCCTTTCAACCCGCCGATTTGTTATCTATCTTCTCTGATAGCATCATACCATACCCTAGCTTTAAATGCAACGTTTGTTCTAAGTTTTTTGCAAAAAAGAGCGGTACGGGTTTTCCGTACCGCTCCCCATGCCTTAAAATCGATTGACCCAGCCGGAAATCAGATAGGTTGGCACCATCCACATGAGAAGGAAAATCAACAGATTAACCGGGGCCAGGGCCGAAAAGGACAGTCCCACCGTCAAATAGAAGGCCAACAGTACCCCAACCACCGAGCCGATACAGGTCAGCACCGAGGATAGGATGGTGGCCCGTCTGAGCCGCTGGGCCCCCACCACCGCCTCGGCATAAGGGGCCAGCCCCTCCCGGCAGAGCAGGGCGGTCAAAATCATGCTGTGCTCCTGTTCGGGGTCGGACAGCTCCATCCGCCGCTCCACAGCGGGGTACTCCATCTTTTCCACCGGCAGCTTGAACCGCTGGCGGAGCATGGCGGGAATGATGTTAAAGTCACGGGTGGCCAGCACGGGGGCTACCCTGTTGTAAATGAGAGCCGAGAGGGCAGGGGAGATGGCCCCATGAAGGGTATAGCTCAGGGCAAAAATCCCCGCCAATTCCCCATCAATGGCACAGAACACGGCGTTTTTTACGTTAAGTCCCTGGGGCAGGCGGATTTCCATCAGTGCCATGAAGGATGCTGTGCCCACCAAAATGCGCTGGTCCCGGATGGTGGCCGACAATCCGCCCCCTTCATAGCAGGCAAAATGATCGCACCGCCGCCAGGTTCCACCCTGGGCACGCAGTAAATCCCGAAAAATTTTATCCAGCCCGCTTTCGGCCTGACGCAGAACCGAGGCGGTAACCGCCACCACCTTTTCAATGGGGCGGTCCCCAAATACCTTGATACCGTTCAGCGTCACCGTGCCAGGGGGGAAGAGGTCGGTATCGGTAACCAGAATGCCCCGGCCCACCTCCTCCATCCCGTCCCAGCCCGCCAAGGCTGCCCCACTGGCCGCCAGCCGCTTGGCCAGGGCACGGAAGGGCTTGCCATAGACCATCAGGCTTCCAAAGGCGGCCGAGGCAGTGAAGGTGGCCGACAGGCACCACAGCAGGTATTCCCCCTGCCCCTTTCCCACCGAAGCCAGAAGGGATAACAGCACACAGGCCACCAAAATCACCGGAGCGGCCATGCGGAACATCCGCTGTGCCCCATCGTCGGTCTGAATTTGGCTGCCGAAGCCGCTTAAGGCCCCGACGTGCTTGGCATAGGTGGACTTTCCGTTCCACTTGTTTTCGTCCAACGTCACCAGATAGGGCTCCTGGGCCGAAGAGGCCACCCGGCAGGTCAGGCGAAGGCCCCGCTGCTTATGATAGGCCCCCCGCAGGGCAAAGGCCAGGGCCACCGTCACCACACCGGTATAGGGCATTTGCCCATCCCGTGGGGCCAGCGTCTGATAGGTCAGCGCATCGGCCACGGTAAACAAAACCGAAAAGGCCAGCAGGGTATCCATACCCGGCCTACCGATACAAAGCCGCAGCAGGCCCTTGCCCCAGACATCCACGCTAAGCAGGGCGGCCAGACCCAGCAGGCCGGTTGTCAGATAAATCAGCAGGCCGTTTTCCCCCATCAGGCCCTCGGGCAGGGACAAGCCCAGCCTGGGAACCAGCATGAGCCAAAGCTGGGGCAGACAAAGCAGAGTGACCAGCAGCCAGCGCAGCCGCAGCAGTCCAAGGCCCTTGCTGTATGCCCGGTAAAGCTGGTCGGGTGGCACATCGGGCGGCCGCTTGGGGGCGGGGCGGGGCTTGCGCTCCTTCCGACGGGGGGGCGGGGGTGCCTCCTCCTCCTCATCCACCCCGGGAATCAGCCGCTCAATGCGCATGGTATGCTCGCTGACCTCCACCCCTTCTTGGGCAAACATCTGGTCAGCAAACTCGTCGGCCTTCTTTTTCAGCTTCTCCAGCCCGTCCTCCAGGGGGGAGGCGTGTTCCTCCTCTTCCGGGGAAGCAGGCTCGTCCTCCCGCTCCTTGGCCCGGCCCGGAAATTCAATGACCTTGGTATCCTCCCGCAGGCTGTCAGGCTCGTCCTCCTGAGACATGTCAAAAAGGGCCTGATCGGGCAGAATCCCGTCGTCCTCGGCGGGGGAAGGCACAGGGAACTCCAAGGGTTTTCGTTTTCGTTTAGAAGGTTCCGCTTCGGTAAAACTGTCTTTTTTACCAATCTCTTCCGAAGCAGAAGGGGTCGCCGGAACAGGGGGTACCTCTTCCGGTTTTTTTTCGGAAAACTCGGCCAAAATATCATCCAGGTCGTAGTCTTCCTCCGATATGTATTTATCCCTGTCCTTGGACATATCGTGTATCTCCTGATAGTTTAAGGTGTCGAAATACTGCTGGGTAATTGTGCGTTGGGTCCAAGCTAGGTTAAACGCACAGCGAAGTGAGCTCTGCAACGTGAAGAAACCTTGCCGGGGGCAAGAGTTTCGCTGGCTGCGTAGCCGTTGGCGGCCCCGCCACAGGGGGAATTTCGCCCGCTTCGGCGGGCGAGGGACGTGCCGTGACCCACGGCAGGGGCCAAACGACTTTTCTTTTTCCCAAAAGAAAAGCCTTTTGGATTTCCAAAGAAAATGGGCTGACATTCTTCGGTACTCGCTGTCGATTGACCGCCCCGCATTTCTGCCAAGTTCCTGCACCCCCAAACGCACTCCGTGCTATCTCACGATAACGAAAAAAGTTGGCTTCGTATCGGGGGGCTGGTGGGAGTAATTTGGTAGCCTTCAATAGAAACGGGAGCCTAAGCGTGCGTTTCGCAGGCCCCTTGGCCGCCGGAGGCGGGCACAGCACCATCGATAGACCTGACCAGGGGCGGGTAGTGCCACGGTTTTTTCTTTGGGCCGCCATTTCTTTTTTGACACGCACAAAATCGAAGTGCGGAGAACCCGGGAGCAGGGCAACAGCGAAACACGCAGACA
>CAZHWK010000154.1:0-5145 GCA_964536405.1 uncultured Oscillospiraceae bacterium | reverse complement strand
AACCCCGACAAGTTTCCCCGCCCGCCGAAGCGGGCGAAATCTTATCCCCTGTGGCGGGGCCGCCACACGCTCCTCGCCCCTAGCAAGGGGCGAAACTCCCCCTATGCCCGCAGGAACCCTTTGCCAAAAATCTCGCTGGAATTGGCAATGACGATAAAAGCGTGGGGATCCTTTAGCTTGAGCTCCCGCCGGAGAGCCACGGCCTGTCCCCGGGAAAGGGCGGTAAGAATGACAGTGGACTCATGGTGGGTATAGGCCCCCTGGGCCTGCCAGGTGGTGGCCCCTCGCCGGAGGGTGTGGGTGATATACTCGCAGGCAATATCGGGGTTCTGGGTGATGACAAAAAAGCTTTTGCGGCGATTGAGGGACTCAATAACGCTGTCCACCATCACCGATTTGAGGAGCAGGCCCAGAATGGAGTAAAGGCCGGTTTCGATGTTAAAGACCAGCAGGGTGGAGGCCGCAATCAGACAGTCGGAACAGAGCAGGGCCATGCCGGTATCCAGGCTGGAAAACTTTTTGAGAATGAGGGCGGCAATGTCGGTGCCACCGGTGGAGGAGCCGAGGTTAAAGAGAATGGCCGAGCCAAGGGCGGGAAAGATGACCGAAAAGAACAGTTCCAGCAGGGGGGAGGAGGTGAGAGGGGCACTCATGGGAACCAGCCACTCCAGGCCCTGAAGCATGGCCGAAAAAAGGAGGGAGCAGTAGACCGTCCGCAGGCCAAAGGACTTGTCCAGGACAAAAAATCCGCCTACCAGGAAGAGGATGTTAATGACCGATGCGTAGGTGGAGGCGGTAAATTGGGGGAACAGCTGGGCAAAAATGACGGCCAGACCGGTGACGCCGCCGGTAGAAAAGTTGTTGGGAAATTTGAAAAAATAGGTGCCGACCGCCACCAGGGCGGTGCCAAGGGTCATCAGAAAAAATTCTCGCAGGAGCGTTTTTTTATCCATGTGTATCCTTCCTTATCGCAGGGAAAGCAGGGTATCCCAGACATTAAAATACAGACCCTCGTCAGGGTAATTGGGGATGGAGCCAATCCGCCAGAGGGAGATGCCGTTGATGCCAAACATCCGGGCCAGTTTTACCTTGGCCTCCACAGAGCGGGCATCCTCATACCACAGGCGGTAGCGGTTCCCGTCCTCGGTGGTATAGTAAAGATAGGGGTTGAGATAGACATCCGACCAGCCCATCTGGGTGTCGGGCTGACCCAGACGGGTGTAAACGGTGGAGACGGCGGGACGGAAAAGCTGGGTTCCCGCCAGAAGGTTATTTTCATCCACCTGGACCCCGACGTTGGCAAAGGAGAGGGCCAGAGCAAGCTTGGAGCGGTCCTGCACCCCGGTTTTGGGGTCGGTAATGGAGCGCAGAGCCTTATAAATTTCGTTGATGGGGGTGACCGGGGTATTGGTTTTTTCGCTGCCCACATAGCCGGCCGGGACCGAAGTCCACTGATAGTCGTGGGCCATGAGGATGACCTTGTCGCAGATTTCACCCAGGGCACGGTAGTCAAAGCCCTTATACCAGGTGTCGGGCTGGACACAGACATAGAGGGTTTTCCCCGAGGGCAGGGCGGACCGAAGCTCCCGCATAAACTCGGCAAAGGGGGCACGAAGCTCCTCCCCCTTGAGGCCTTCTATATCAATGGTCAGGCCCGCATAGTCCACGCTGGCGGCCACCATGGCCGAAATGGTCTGGGAGCGGGCGGGCTCGGTCAAAAAGCAGGCGGTATCGGTGCCGAAAATGTTGAGGTTGACCGGGGTGTTGTTGGCGGTAAAAACGGCGGTGGCCGGGGTGGGGTCGGCTGGCTTCACCCAATCGTTGCCGGAGGTTTTCTTATCGTTTAGGAAGGGAACGCCGTCGGCACCCATTTCCAGCTTGGCCCAGCCCACGCTGACCCCGTCCATGGCGGCGGTGAGGTCAATCTGGCTGAAGGAGGAGAAGGCGTAAAAGCCGTGCAGCCAGTCAATTTTGGAGGAATACCGTTCATAGACCCGCACCAGCATGGCGGCCGCCTCCTCTCGCCGGGCGGCATCTTCGGGGTGGAAGTTCAAGTTGCCGAAGAGGTCGGTGGAGCCGGTGACCATGCCGATGTCATAGGCCAGGGCCAGGTAGCCCGAGCCGGGGCCGGACACGTCAGAGAAGGGGGTGGACCAGTCCCCGGCCGCAATTTGGTCATAGCCCAGGGAAGAAACCAGCATTTGGGCCATCTCCCGGCGGGTAATGGGGTCCAGAGGGCGGAAGGAGCCGTCCACAGGGGCCACCCCGGCGGCATAGGCCTGCTCCACGGCGGTAAAGTACCAGTCGGTGGAAGCCACATCCCCGTAGTGGGCTTCCCCATTGGGAGCGGGCCAGGCAAACATCCGGCTGAGGACCGTGACAAACTCAGCCCGGGTCAGGTTTTTCCCCAGGCCGAAGGAGCCGTCATCAAAGCCCTGCATCAGGCCGTATTGGTCGGCCGACTGCACAACAGTTTCGGCCCAGTGTCCGGTGGGAACGTCGGTATAGACCTTATTCGTGGCCGCCGAGGCGCACAGGGGGGTGAGCAGAACGGTGGCCAGGGCCAGGGAAATCAAATGCTGACATAGTTTCATGAAATACCTCACAGTTCGACATATAAAAGTGGTAGTGTCGACATCATTGTAACACAGGCAGGCGGTCAGTCAAGAGAGAATCCGTGCTTTGGCCGAAATGATAGTCCGCACTCCGCAGGAGGGGGGGGCGGCAAAGCATCCATGAGCCGAAATGAGGGGCTTGGTTTGGGATTATGAAAGATCCTGATAGATGCGTGGAAAAAAGTTTGAGTTTTTTGTGTAAAATAGGGCTTGAAGGGCAGGGATTTTTCCTGTAAAATAGAATGAGATTTTATTTTGAGGGAAGTGCACACCATGAAATTGTTGGAGGACCGCATCCGCAAGGATGGTAAAATCCGTGAGGGTGGAGTTTTGAAGGTGGACAGTTTCCTCAACCACCAGATTGACGTGAAGCTGTACAGCGAGATTGGCAAGGAGTTTTTCCGGCTGTACGGAGGGGAGAACGTCACCAAAATTTTGACCATCGAGGCCTCGGGCATCGGGATTGCCTGCGTCACCGCACAGTCCTTTGACGTGCCCGTGATTTTTGCCAAGAAGAGTAAGACCAAGAACATTGCCGGGGATGTATATACCTCCAAGGTGGAGTCCTTTACCCATGGCAAGGTGTATGATATTATTGTGTCCAAAGAGTTCTTGAAGCCCGAGGATCGGGTGCTGATTATCGATGACTTTTTGGCCAACGGAAGTGCCCTGGAAGGGCTGATTACCCTGGTCAAGGATGCGGGTGCCACTGTGGTGGGGGCCGGTATCTGTGTGGAGAAGGCCTTTCAGCCCGGCGGAGAGCTGATCCGCAAGATGGGGATTCGGGTGGAATCTTTGGCACGAATTCAGTCCATGAGCGTGGAAAACGGTGTGGAGTTCTGCTAAAGGGGATTTCCCCATCAGACTTCCCCAGATTACATAAGCAAGCTTTTACAACTTTCGTCACTTCGGAAAAAGCCATCGGGCTTTTAAGGAAGAGAAAAAGCAAGGAAATGGAACGTAAAATGCCATCCAAGGGCGTTTTACAGGGAAAGGAACCTTGCTACGACGATGCTGCCGCAGACGAAGGACACGACCTTCGTGATGAGCGGAAACGCAAAAAGGCGATATGACCCATGTCATAGTGCCTTTTTGTATTTTTAGGGGGTCACAGTTTGGGTTGGGTGCAAGCGTGGATGCTTACCCTCCCTGTTTCTATGTGGAGTCACGGCCTGGGGCCGTTCCAAATATCGTTCTGACAGACAATTTTAGGAGGAAATGAAATGAAGAAGAAACTGCTCTCTCTGCTCCTGGCCGGAACCATGGTGCTTGGCCTTGCCGCCTGTGGCGGCGGCGACAAGCCCAGCGAGGAACCCAGCAAGACCCCCGACAACACCGTTACCGACCAGCCCGCCGAAGGCAAGACCGTGAAGGTCGGCCTCATCTGCATCGGCGACGAGAACGACCAGGGCTACACCTACAACTTTATCCGTGGCAAGGAAGCCGCCACCGAGGCCCTGAAGGCCAAGGGCATCAACGTGGAATGGGTTGTGAAGTACAACATCGGTGAGGATAGCACCTGTGAGGATGCCAACCTGGATTTGGTGGACGAGGGCTGTGACCTCATCATTAACAACTCCTTCGGCTTTGAGCCCTATATGCTCAAGGTTGCCGCCGAGAACCCCGAGGTTCAGTTCGTTGGCTGCACCAACCAGGCTTCCTGGAATGACGGCCTGGACAACACCCACAACGTCTTCGCCAACATCTATGAGGGCCGTTATCTGGCTGGCGTGGTGGCCGGCATGAAGATGCAGGAGATGATTGACAAGGGCGAGATTACCCCCGAGCAGGCCATCATCGGCTATGTGGGTGCCTTCTCCTTTGCCGAGGTTATTTCCGGCTTTACCGCTTATTACCTGGGCGCCAAGAGCGTGTGCCCCAGCACCACCATGAAGGTTCAGTTCGTGGGTTCCTGGTCCAACGCCACCGAGGAGGGCAATGCCGCTGCCGCTCTGGCCGACCTGGGTGCCATTATGATTTCCCAGCACTCGGACAACACCACCCCCGCCACCACCGCCCAGACCAAGGGTGCCTTCCACACCGGCTATAACAACGACATGATTGCCGTTGCTCCCGAGGCCTCCCTCATTGGCACCCGCATCGACTGGAGCGTCTACTTTGAGTACGCCATTGAGGCCGTCGCCAACGGCGAGAGCTTTGACCAGGACTGGTGCCACGGCATGGACCAGGGTGCTGTGGTCATGACCGCCCTGAATGAGGACATTGCCGCCGCCGGCACCGCTGAGAAGCTGGCCGAGGTGGAGGAAGCCATCCGCACCGGCAAGCTCAACGTCTTTGATACCTCCACCTTCACTGTGGAAGGCAAGGAGCTGACCCAGGCCTTTGCCCTGGATACCGACGGGGACTTTACTCCCGACGCCGAGGAGGCCGTCTTTGACGGTGCCTTCCACGAGTCCTATTTCCAGTCCGCCCCCTACTTTACCATTCAGATTGACGGCATTGAGTGGCTCAACTCCGCCTTCTAAAAAAGCACTGTTGAAAGCCCGGGGGCCGGCGTTGCCGGTCTCCG
>CAZHWK010000153.1:0-5181 GCA_964536405.1 uncultured Oscillospiraceae bacterium | reverse complement strand
ATGCCAGGGAAAATAGTGTATAATAGATGCAGTAACTATTTTGCGGTGCAGGGCCGTTTGGGGGCTACGACCGGGGAACTTGCCCGGGCTGCTGCTCGACCTTTTGATTGCGGGGCAATCGAAAAAACTATGAAATTCAGCAAGCGCTGAAACAAAGGCGTGGGTGTGTATGATGGAAGAAAGAGTGCCAGCGGGACGAAAAATGAAAATTGTCCGGGTTTCTATTGTGGATCAAGTATGTGACTCCATTAAAAAAGATATTGCCGCTGAGGTGTGGAAGGCGGGGGATAAGCTACCCTCGGAAGCCGAGCTGGCAGAAATGTTTGGAGTTAACCGTCTGAGCGTTCGTATGGCGTTGCAAAAACTAAGCACCCTGGGCCTTATTGAAACAAGAGTGGGGGAGGGCTCCTTTGTGCGGGCCTTTTCCCTGCGGCCCTTCCTCAATGAGATTTCCCTCTTCTATGAAGGCATGGAGAAGTACAAGGAGGTTCAGCAGCTGCGCCACCTGCTGGAGGGGGAGTGCATCCGCATTGCCGTGACCTCGGCTACCGAGGAGGATAAAAAGGCCCTCAAGCAGGCCCTGGATGAGTATTTTATCCAGTCGGAGGTGTACCACAAAAATGTGGATGACCAGCAAGAGCTGGAGCGGCTGGTAGAGGCGGATTTTAATTTCCACTATAAACTGGTGAAGATGAGCCACAACGACCTGTTTAAGGATGTCTACTTTATGGTGCAGCAGATTATTCGCCAGAATATTACAAAGCTGGTCTATATTCGTACCCATGAGCCGAATTGGCGGCCGCCCGACCAGAATGACACCCACTTAAAGCTGTATAACAGCATTATGAACGGGGATATGGAATCAGCCAATCAGGCCAACCGGGAAATGCTTGGCATGGCCCCTATTCCCGGTGTGGAAGAAAAACTGCCTCTTGACAATTGACAAAAAACATATATAATGGATAAGCCTGTCTTAGAAGATAGGCATACTAACATCCTTGCTCCCGGCAAAGTCCGGGGGCCACTTGTCCATAAGGAGGTGCAAGAAACATGGCAAAGATCACTGCAAACTATGAGGTCATCTACATCGTTGACCCCAACCTCAATGAGGAGGCTACCGCCGCTGTCGTCGCCAAGTACAAGGAGATGACCGAGGGCCGTGGTACCATCACTGAGATTGATGAGTGGGGCAAGCGTCGCCTGGCCTACCCCATCAACGACCTGAACGACGGTTACTACGTCCGCATGACTTTCAATGCCGACGTGGCCTACCCCGCCGAGCTGGATCGTAAGCTGCGCATCGACACCAACATCATGCGTTCCATCATCGTCTGTACTGACGAGGACTAAGGAGGCAGCATTATGTTGAACCGAATTATCCTCATGGGTCGCCTGACCCGTGATCCTGAGCTGCGCCACACCCAAAGCGGCACCGCCGTAGCATCCTTCTCCCTGGCTGTTGACCGGGACTTTAAGAGTAAGGACGGCGCTGACCGGCAGACCGACTTTATCGACGTTGTGGCCTGGCGTCAGACCGGAGAGTTTGTCTCCAAATACTTTGCCAAGGGCCGTATGGCCGTGGTGGAGGGCCGTCTTCAAATCCGTGATTGGACGGATAAGGACGGCAATAAGCGCCGCAGTGCTGAAGTGGTGGCCGACAATGTTTATTTCGGCGACTCCAAGCGGGAGGCCGAGAGCACCGGCGGATATTCCGCCCCCGCCCCTGTTTCCTATGGCGCACCTTCGATGACTGAGCGTGACCAGTTCGCCCAGCTTGATGACAACGATTCTGAACTGCCGTTCTAAGCCTGCTTAGAACTGATACTTTTTAAAAAGGAGGTTTCCTGCTATGGCTATGGAAAATCGTCCCGAGCGTCCCCGCGGCCGCAAGCGCCGTAAGGTCTGCACCTTCTGTGTGGACAAGGTCGAGCACATCGACTATAAGGACGCCATGAAGCTCAAGCGCTTTGTGTCCGAGCGGTCCAAGATTCTGCCCCGCCGCACCACCGGCACTTGTGCCATGCATCAGCGCCAGCTGACTGCCGCTATTAAGCGTGCCCGCCAGATTGCTCTGCTGCCCTATGTGACCGACTAAGTTGCATCTATAAAAACCGGCCCTTTTGGGGGTCGGTTTTTTTGTTGCCAAAAAGGCAGATTGGTGTATGTCCCACGGGGTCCGTGCCCCGGACCGTTTGCCTGCATGCTCAGATACGGAGTTTTCATTTTATTATAATAGAACGAAATATATGGTATATATAAAATAGAGATTGACTTAATTTGGGAGAAGTATATAATAAATGTCACATAAAAAATAGAATTTTGTGAAAATGCTGATATGGAGAAAGGAAGAGAGGGCACGAAAAAAGAACGCTTGCTCTGCATCTGTTCGCCATGATGGTGTTTGGTCTGTCCGCCTGTGGCGGAGAAAAACCAACCCAGCAGCCCCCCGAATAGGGTGGTGAGTTCGCCGGTGCATAGACCCCTTAGGAAAATGTGACCATGATTGTGGCCTATAAGGCTGGTTTGGGCACCGACAACACCGCCCGTGTCCTGACCCAGTACGCCACCGAGTACATCGGCAAGACCGCCGAGTTTGAGTACACCGCCATCCTCTACGGTGGCACCGCCGATCAGCTGCTGGCTCTGCGTCAGGGCGAGGTCGATTTCTCGGTGGCCAAAGTGGCGGACTTCTCCTCCTTCAAATCTGAGGAGAAGGTTCTGGGCGTATTCAACACCGAACGTCTGGCTGAGTACCTCGACGCTCCTACCCTGGGAGAAGAAATCTACTACCACCAGTGGTACGGCTCGGCCCGTGCCATTGTTGCCCCCAAGGGCACTCCTGATGAAATCATTCAGTTCTACACCCATGTATTTAAGAAGGCCACGGAAGGCCCCGCCTATCTGGAAGCAGCCGAAAAGGCCAGCATGACCACCGATTATAAGGATCCTGCTGCTACGGCCGCTCTGCTGGATGCACAGCATACCTTCTGTGTCGATACCGTCGCCTCCCTCTGGGACGAGTGAATTTACCGGAAGTTTGGACTGCGGGGCTTCGTTTGGAAGCCCCGCAATCCTTTTTCAAAAAGCTTTTCCAGTTTAGCGTAAGAGGTGTTTGAGACAGATGAAAAAGACAGACATCGGTGTGGTGGCATTTATGTATGCCATCTGTGCCCTGTTCCTGGTCATGACCCTGGAATTAAAGCCAGCGGCCCAGACCTATCCCCTGTTTTTGGGCGTGAAGCTGCCGGCAGGCCTGCTGTTCCGGTAAGGGATGGGTTAAGATTATGTTAGAAGCGTTAGCTCTGATGGGCCAAGGCTTTCGCAATGCCCTCACCCCCCATGAATCTTTTGGCCATGGCAGCCGGTACCGGTATCGGCATCGGCTATCTGTCCGGTCTGTCGGCCGCCATGGGTGTGGTTTTGCTGGCTATGAGGTTTGGCTCCCCGGAATATTTCAGGCTGTCCATTTTCGGGCTGACCATCATTGCGGGGGTGTCCTTCAAAAGCATGGTCAAGGGCCTTAGTCGGGTGCGTTGGGCCTGCTGCTGTCCACCATCGGCATGGACCCCATGGAGGGGGTCAAGCGGTTCATGTTTGGTCAATCCTCCCTGTATGAGGGCATCAATGTGACCTGCGCTCTCATTGGCCTGTTCTCCATGAGCCAGGCACTCATTCTGGGGGAAAAGAAGATTAAGGAGCGGGCCAGAGCCGCCAAATTTACCGACAAGATGATGCTTTCCGGAGCCGGGATGAAGAAGATTGCCCCCACCATCCTCCGTTCCTGGGTCATCGGCAACCTCATCGGTATTCTGCCCTGGGCAGGTGCTTCCATTGCCTGCTTCCTGGGCTATAGGCTCGCCAGTTTTCCCACCGCAAAGAGGAGTTTGATCATGGTGCCATTGAGGGTGTGGCTGGCAGTGAAGCGGCCACCAATGCTGCCATCGTGCTGGCCCTCATTCTGGGGCCCATTGGGGGAAAAGGGCTGCGCCGCTCCTTGGCTCTGTCCGGTGGAGAAATCGGTATTCTCTTCTCCACTCCTGTTTGCTGGGTACTTATTCTCTTCTGTATCTTTGGCATCCTGTCTCCCATTCTGATGAACCGGATGGAGCATAAAGTAGTGGAGAATGCCGGAGGCGATATGCCAAACGAAACCGGCGACGATCCAAACCGCACTTCCGACTAAACGTTGGCCCCGTTTGACTGAAGGTGTGGTTTCTGAGGAAAGGAAAGGAGCATACCATGCCGAATGTTAGTATTGATATGACAAACCTGATTCAGGAACTGGTCTTTGTTCTGCGAATGGTGCTGGCCTGCCTGTGCGGTGGAGCCATCGGATTTGAGCGCAAAAGGCGGCTCAAAGAAGCCGGTATCCGCACGCACCTAATTGTAGCCCTTGGGGCCTGCGTCATGATGATTATCTCCAAGTATGGGTTTTATGACCTGTCCGATGCCGCAAATACCTTTTGGTATCCCGGTGACCGGGGGGCTGACCCGGCCCGAATTGCGGCCCAGGTGGTCAGCGGCGTGGGCTTCCTGGGGGCCGGTGTCATCTTTGTCCGGGGCCGTTCGGTCAGCGGATTGACCACGGCGGCAGGCCTTTGGCTTACGGCCGGGGTAGGGCTTGCCTTGGGGGGTGGCCTGTACGGCGTGGGCATCAGTGCCACCGTCATCATCCTGGTGGTTCAGGCCCTTTTGCATAATCCCCTGCGCCATATGGAGGGTATGGGGACCGAGGATGTGACGGTGACCATGGACAATACCGAGGATGCCATGGCCGTGTTCCGGGACCAGCTTGCAAGGCGAAATATCCAGGTTTTGGAGTCCTCCATCATTGCCAGTAAGGATGGAAGCATGACCCTGGATTTGACCTTGAAAAGCCCGAACGGGCTTCCCTTGCAGGATCAGTGGGAGATGACACGGGAGAACCCCCACATTAAGGCCATCAAATTTTAACGGGGCCTTTCTGAAACGTCCAGATGTCAGTCCTTTTGGAAAAATCCTTCCGTGTTGCGCTGTTTCCTTAAAATTTACGACGGATTTTGTAAAAAATGGATTATCTGGATTGATTTTTGCTTAAAATGTTAGATGCAGCCACTTTTCAGAAACAATGGAAAGCAACAGGCAGGGGCCAGGCAGATGCCGGGTCCCTGTTTGTTTTTCCATAGAAGATATTTGTCGGCG
>CAZHWK010000152.1:0-5185 GCA_964536405.1 uncultured Oscillospiraceae bacterium | reverse complement strand
CCGCCCCCTCTTTTGTTTTGTTATAAATACCAATTTGCCTTGCTTATTGCTTTTTTAGTACCCCCAGGGATTAAAGCCACCGAAAGGCCAATACCCGCCAGATTGCTGCTGCTGTTGTTGTTGCTGCTGCCGCTGGGCGGCCTGGGCCTCCTCCTGCTTCTTGGCAATATACTCCTCCTGGGCCTTGACGCTTGCGGCGCTCTTCTCGTCCAGGGTGACATCCACGGTCAGTCGCTCGCCCCCCCGATAGACCGACAGGGTGACCACATCCCCTGCCTTATAATTCCCAAGGGCCTCAATGAGGGCACTGCTGGAGGTAATTTGGGTGTCCTTTACGGCGGTGATAATGTCCCCCTCCTTCAGTCCCGCCTTATCAGCGGAATAGCCGGGGGTAACGCCCTCCAGGGTTGCTCCGGCGGGAACGCCGTACTGCTGGGCCGAGCTGTCCACGGTCCCCACCTGGACCCCCAGGAAGGGCTTGCCGGTGACATAGCCATGCTCCATAATATCGGTGACCATGTCAATCACGTCGGTGATGGGAATGGCAAAGCCAATGCCCTCAATGGATGCCCCCGAGGAGCCGTTGTTGGAATACTTGGCGTTCACAATGCCGATGCACTCCCCGTAGATGTTGAACAGGGGACCGCCCGAGTTGCCCGAGTTAATGGCGGCGTCGGTCTGCATGACGTTAATGGTGTTGCCGTCGCTCATGGTGATATTCCGGTCCAGAGCGGATACATAGCCCGCTGTCAGGGTGAAGGTCAGCTCACCCAGGGGGTTGCCAATGGCCACCACCTGCTCGCCTACCTGCAAATCCCCCGACTTGCCTACCACCACAGGGGTCAGGCCGGTGGCATTGATTTTCAGCACGGCGATATCGTTGGCCTCCTCGCCCCCCACCACCACAGCGTCGTAGGTAGTGCCGTCAGCAAAGCTGACCTTCAAATCATTCACCCCGTCAATGACGTGGTAGTTGGTGAGAATATAGCCGTCCTGGGTGATCACGAAGCCCGACCCGGCCACCGGGTTGCGAACGGTCTGCCCCCAGTAGTTGGTGGTCACGTCTCCGTTTACACCCACCACGCTGGCCAAATTGGTTTTATACACCTGGTCCACCGTCATGGGGGTGCGCCCGTCCACCGTGGCAACGCTGACCACCGTAGGGGTGCGCCCGCTTTCATAAATGGTGGTGCGGTTGGGGAACAGTCCGCCGCCCCCAAGGGCCACTCCGGCTCCGCCGGCCAGCCCACCTACCAGGGCACAAACCAGGCACAAAGAGGCAATTTTCAGCCCCACCTTCTTTTTCTTAGGCGGTTCCTCCGGGGCAGGCGAGGGCTGGATTAGATTATTTCGCTCCCACGGCTCCTGGGGGTGATTGTAGTCGTTATAATACATAGCATACCGCTCCTTCTTTTTTCTTGTTGTCCCAAGGATAGCGGAAATTTATGTCTAAAGCGTGAAGAAAATTTGCACGTTTTTTAAATTCCTTTTGAAAAAATTCTAAACAGGCCCGAAAGGGGGCCGCCGGGAATGTCCCGGCGGCCCTTTGGTTGTCCATAAACCCTCCGCTTTGAGAAGCCGAAGGGAAAAGCAATATGTTTTCCGGCATCAGGGCCGGTTTTTCAGCAGGGCACGGGTGTCCTTCAGGGCCAGCTTCACATCGGCCACCAGGCCGTCAAAGACCCCGGCCTTGCACACGTTAATGACCACCAAAAAGACCACCGGCCCAAAAATCATACCCCCTACGCCAGCCACCTGCATACCGACGTAGATACTCACCAGGCTTAAAACAGGGGAGAGGCCGGTCTGATTTCCCACCGCCTTGGGCTCCCCAATGCGGCGGAAGAGGAGGATAACTCCCCAAATAACCATCAGCTCCACGGCGGTACGCAAGTCGTCTGTAAACAGGCTGATAACCGCCCAGGGCACCATGACGGTTCCCGCCCCGATGATGGGAATAAAGTCCATGACAGCCAGCAGCAGGGCCAGCAGGAAGGCATAGCTCTGCCCGATGATGGAAAAGCCGATAATCAAAATGAAAAAGACACCCACCGACAGGATAAACTGGGCCTTCACGTAACCCCCCAGGGCGGCGGCGGCGGTATGCTTGATAAACCGCAGCAAGCCAAGGGTGTCGGCACTCATGCGTTCCACCACCAGGTAGCGGATGTGGGGATAGTCGGCCGTGATAAAATAGCTGCCCATGATGAACACAATGGTACCCACGGCAAAGGAGGGCACCTTCATGGCCCAGGACCCGGCCCCCGCCGCCACGCCCGAAAGCAGGGTGGGAATGACAGTTTGAAGCCACTCCACCAGCTTGGTCATCAAATTTTCGGTCCAAACCCCGACCTCGGGGGGCAGGTAGGTAAAAAATCGGTCGGTAAATCCGCCAATCTGCTCCAACGCCAGCAAAAATCCTCCCCAAATGGCCTGCCAGTTGTTGATGAGGTTGCGGATTTCAATGACAATGTTATAGGTGGCCACAAAGAGCAGTCCACCCGCCAATGCAAAGAGGAGCAAAATCAGCAGCAGGGACAACACTCTCCGGGATATTCCAATCCGCTTTTGGATAAAGCGCACCGCCGGGTTCAGCATCCAGGCCAGCAGCAGGGCCAGCACAAAGGGAAACAGCAGGCTGAGCAGATAGGGCCCGGCCAGTACCAGAAAGGCGGCCACCACCAGGGTCAGAATAAGCCGTATACCCAGCCGAATCCAAAGCCGCCCCCTGTCATGCCAGGAAAGCTCTTCCATATTTATGCCCCTCCCGTCCTTGCATCTGTCTGGATAGTATATACCCATTTTTCACGAAGTACAACCGAAAGCTGTCCCTTTTCCATCCTTCCCCGGACTAAGGCGTTCCGCAAACAATGGACACCGCCTGCTTCCGGTTTTCAATGCGGGCCACCTTGGGGTCACCCCCATATTCTCCGTCCAGGGTCCAGGCCATGGAGCTGGCGCAGGTGATGGTCAGCCCGGCGGTATGGAACCCCACCACAGCCCCGCCGCTTTCATGGGTGCTTTGCAAGGCCAGGGCCCGCACAATGCCCTGAAGCTCGGCCGCCGTCTTGGGGGCACGGACCAACAGTACCTCAAACAGGCCATCATCCAGCTTGACCTGCTCCTTGGGTAAGCCCTGAAAGCCCCCCACCGACACGGTATTGCTCACCATGCCGTAGATGAACTCCCCCTCCACCGTGCCCCCGTCATGTTCCACCCGCAGGGTATAGGTCTTCAGGCTGGTCAGCCGGGTGACACCCTCCAGCAGGTAGGCCAGGTGGCCGAACATATTCTTAAAGTTCTGGGGTGTGTCATAGGACACCTCGGTAAAGGCCCCGAAGGCGGCCACATAGACAAAGGTTCTGTCGTTAAACCGCCCCATATCGCAAAGCCGGGGAAACCCAGCGGCCGCCACGGCAGCGGCCTCTCCCATCCCCTTAGGCAAGGCCAGGTTGCGGGAAAAATCGTTGGTGGTTCCGGCGGGAATATAGCCCAGCACCGGAGGGTTGCGCAGGGTCAAAAGACCGCTGACCGTTTCGTTTAAGGTTCCGTCCCCGCCGCAGCAGACCACCCGCTCATAGTGGGCCCCAAGCTCGGCGGCAATGGCGGTGGCGTCCCCCGGCCCGGTGGTGGGACGCACGGTGACCAGCCAACCGGCGGCGGTTAAGCCGTCCAGAATATCTGCCAGCTTGGCACGCACCTTTCCCTTGCCGGCATGGGGGTTATAGATAAAAAGCATCTGCCGCATATGTGGCGTCCTCCTAAAAAACGGGTTATGTGCCCCCTATTGTACTACCTAAGCCCCCTTCTGACAAGCCTGTTGCTTTTCCGAAAGGAAGCGGGTATAATTCTCCTCAATGCTTATATTGTGCGAGGTGTTGTTTTTGGACCGCAAAGCTCTGTCTGCCGCCTTTCCGGTTACTTTGCCCGTGCTGATGGGCTATCTGGCCATCGGCATGGCTTTCGGCTTTATGCTGGAGGCCATCGGCTACAATTTTATCTGGGCCTTCTTCATGTCCCTGACCATCTATGCCGGGTCGGGCCAGTATTTAGGGGTCACTTTGCTCTCCTCCGCCGCCGCCTTGAGCCAGGTGGCCCTGCTCACCTTTATCATCAACTTCCGGCATCTGGTCTACGGCCTTTCCATGTTGGAAAAGTTTCGGGGGATGGGCTGGCGCAAATTCTATATGATTTTTTCCCTTACGGACGAAACCTATGCCCTTCTTGCCTCGGCCCAGGTTCCCATCGGGGTCAATCCCAAGAATTTTTATTTTTCGGTGGCCCTGCTCAATCACCTGTACTGGATTGCGGGCGGGGTGATCGGCAGTGTGGCGGGGGCCTTGCTTGGCATCAACACCCAGGGGATTGAGTTTGCCATGACCGCCCTGTTCATTGTCATTGCGGTGGACCAGTGGAAGGCCTACCCCAAGCACCTGCCCGCCCTGCTGGGGGCCGGGTGTACCCTGGTCTGCCTGAAGCTGGTGGGCCCGGAAAATATGCTTTTACCCGCCCTGGGGGTCATCGTGGCAGCCCTGCTGGCCATGAAAAGCCGCCTGGAGGACCGGGCCGAGGACAGAGAGGAGGAGCCGCTATGCTGACCACCGGACAAGCCATTGCTGCCATCGCTGTCATGGCGGTTGTGACTTTCCTCACCCGAGCCTTGCCCTTTTTGCTCTTCGACCATGGGGAGGCCCCGCCCAAGGTGGTGCTCTATTTGGGCAAAGTCCTGCCCCCGGCCGTCATCGCCATGCTCATTGTCTATTGCCTGCGGGATTTGTCCTTTGCCGCCACCGCCTCCTGGGCTCCCGCCCTTATTGCCGCCGGAGTCACCGTGGGTCTGCACCTCTGGAAGCATAATAATCTGCTGTCCATCTTCGGCGGGACTATCTTATATATGGTGTTGGTACAGGCGGTCTTTGTGGGGTAGGCGGCTCCGCCGCTGGGGGGAGATTTCGCCGTTTGCGAACGTCGAGGAACGTGTGGCGACCCCGCCACAGGGCGGAGAGATTTCGCCCGCTTCGGCGGGCGAGGAGATAGGGCCTGCGGGCCGTGGGGGAATTTCGACCCCTGCGGGGGTCGAGGAAACGTGCCGTGATCCACGGCAGGGGGAGATTTCGCCCTTTGCGAAGGGCGAGGAGCGATGGCCGGCCGCCGGCCAAGCGTCCACCATTTCTTTTTTGTGCGT
>CAZHWK010000151.1:234-5231 GCA_964536405.1 uncultured Oscillospiraceae bacterium | reverse complement strand
CGCCAGACACAAGACCGGTTTGAAACTACTGAAAAAAACATACACACAGGGATGGTTCTTTGGCCCCTGCCCTCTTTGCTGGATGAAAGAACCATCCCCTCTTTTCCCCAACGAAAAAGCTCCCCCCGCACAGTCTGCCCATTGCCCCTTCGTGGTGGGGATGATAGGATACAACCACCAACCGTCCAATTTTGAAGAAAAAAACAAAGACATTCAAAATTTTGGAGGTTATAACATGAAAAAGACCCGATTGATTAGTATGCTCTGTGCCATTGCCATGTCCCTCACCCTGGTGCTTCCTGTCAGTGCAGCCAATACTAGCGAGACCGAAAAGGAAGAACTCCGACAGACAACCCAAATTTATACTGATATTACTCTTGGCGGCACCTTAATCAGAACAGTTGACGATAACAGTATAGTTGCTGCCTGGGTGCCATTTGATGACACTGATGGCCATACCGTTATCATTCAAGGTGAATATATTTATTTGAAAGGAAGTGTAATTGGGGAAATTCAAAGCACCTCTTCCAGTGAAATCACCACCTTCCATATCTTGTCAGCAGGCGAGAATATTTCATGGGGGCCTTGGCAAGATTTTAGTTTCCGAGTTGATACGGGCGGCCTAAGCGCAGCTGTCATTGCAACTGTCATTGCAGCTGTTGCACCGTGGGTATCTGTAAAAGTCTTGGCCGGTGTAGCTGCTGTGATTGCTGGAAAATATGACTACATTACGGTATCTGGTCGCATGCGCCTTGGATCTTCAACCGGATATGACTCTTATTATGAAAGATATACAAACTTTTATGGAAATGGAACCGACCCCCTTTTGGATCAAGATATTTTTGGTTCTGGGAAAGAACCTGAAATGTATCTTTATAACGGTTTACAACGTTTAGCCAATCAATAAGGTTGACATATTATGAAAAAAGTTATTGTTACTTCGTTTAAATACTTTGTTATTGCACTTCTGTTTTATATTCTTTTTCGCACGCTTACACCTATACAGCCCTCGCTTTTGACAAGAACTTTCCTCTACATACTTACCATTTTTGAGGTGTTTTACTGGCGTAAAGAGCCTTGTCTTTCTGCCCTTGTTAAAGTTATTTTAATTGTAGGAATATGTCTAACCAATGTTGTAATTCTAATTGGCAGCTATGGGCCAACCCGAGACCTTTTGCTATACCTTCTGTTTGGTGCTGTCAGCATCTTATACTCAAAAAACAAGGGTTTGCTTCCTCATTCTTCCGACTGACGGTTCTTTTCCCCAATAGGAAAAAAGCCCACACACACAGTCTGCCCATTGCCCCTTCGTGGTGGGGATGATACCATACAATCACCAACCGTCCGATTTTGAAGAAAAAAACAAAGACATTCAAAATTCAGGAGGTTTATAACATGAAAAAGACCCGATTGATTAGTATGCTCTGTGCCATCGCCATGTCCCTCACCCTGGTGCTGCCAGTCAGTGCGGCTAACTACGGAGGATTTACTTATACCCGGAACGGAAAAACACACGGACTTACTGCCGAAGGTCACAATGGACTGGAAAACTTGCATTTTAAGGCTCCACGCAATTATTTGCTCGGCGCAAATGAGAAAATTAATTTTGTGGAGTCAGGCGGAAGTCCCTTTTCTATGACGGCTGGAGAGCGTGTGACCATTACCGTTATACTTGCATCTTCTGCACCTTTTGAAGTTGGATATCGCCTTAACGATGGTGACTACCAACGCATTCAGAGAAATGGCACTCCAAGTGAAACACATACAGCAACGCTAACCATCCCAGAAAGTGGAAACTATAAATTTGTGATGTACAATTGTGGGTCTGTGGGGGTGACAATTACAAACATATACGTAGATATTACCGGTGTTTAAACACAGACTGTCCAGGGAATATGGAGGAGGTAAGATATGCAAGCTGCAAACAAGTTTTGGAAAAACCGTGGTATCGCTTTGGCAATGATGCTATCCTTGTTCTGTATTTCGGCCCAAGCCACCTTTGTGGATGAGCGTGAAATTATCCATACCGATGCAGTGGCTTTGATGGTAGAGTTAGGCATCATGGATGGAAAAGACGATGGCAGTTTCTCACCTGCCGTCCCCGTCACCCGGGCCGAAATGGCCAAAATGCTAAGTATAACGGCTAACGGAGGTGTGATCATCACGGCAAATACGCCTCTGGAGAATTCTGCCCACCCCTCTTTCTCTGATGTGTCGGGACATTGGGCCACATCTCACATTCAGTACTGTGTCGGCGCAGGCCTGATAGCGGGACGGGGGGATGGCACCTTTGATCCCGATGCACCTGTAAGCAAACTGGAAGCCGCCAAGATGATGTTGGGTATCCTCCGATATGACGTGAAAGCGGAGGGCTTCCTTGGTGAGGATTGGGCGGCCAAAGTGGAAACCTGCGCCAAGGAGAAGGGCCTTTTCAAAGAGCTGGAAGACTTGGAAAACTCGGCTCCCTTATCCAGAGATGCCGCCGCACAGCTTGTGGCAAACGGTGTGCAGGCCAATATGGTGTATTATGATTATGAACTTGCCACTTCCGGCGGCGACCTCCTTAATGTTGCGGTAAGGAAAGAATGCACTCCTGCCAAGACCATCCTAACAGAACATTTCAACCGCCAGCCACAAGTATAGGCAAAAAGGTTAACACAAGCCCACCCCCCCGGCTATGCTGGGGGGGTGGGCTAAATATCAAAAGGGACTGACCACCTTCCGTCTTTTTTGCCAAAGAAAGGAGGGGAGTCCCATGCAGTCTGCCTATTGGCGGTTCGTGGCAGGGATAATAGGACACACCATGTTTGCATCTTGGGCATAAACAATTAAATTATTGTGTTGGAGGGAGCGACTTGAATAGCATTGTACTGTATCTGCTCAGTTGGATCATCGCTGCTGCGTTTTTTTCCTGCTCGGGAAAAGGCTGGCCAAACAGTTAGCAACTAGGTGGGTCGGCGGTGCGTTGGACCGGGGCTTCCGTGAGTGAAACAGGCCGCTTATGACGCTGGTTGTCGGGTTGCTTTTCGATATCCCCCTGTGCTGGATTGAGGATACCTTTCAAGCGGTCAATACAACACCGTCCATTGTCGCATACCTTCTCCTGTCTACCGGGGTTATTTTCATATTTGTTGTGATTTGGACGGTTCTTGAGATATTTATTAGCCAAAGAGAGCGGGAAACCCAGAAATAAGCCCAAGGGACGGTTCTTTTTCCTTGCCTTCTTGGCCGGATGATAGGGTATGCCACCCCCTCCGATTTTGAAGGAAGAAGCCTCTTCCGCCGTTGTAGCACACCCATTACAGTATGCTGTACAGGTAAACTAAAGTAAGGAAGAAAGGGTGGAATATCGCTATGAATCACCCAGTTGTCAAACGCATCTTTTTACTGTGCTTTGTTTTACTTCTTTTTACTACCTGCTTTCTTGGAGGGATTTTATATCAGCTCAAAACACAGCCAGAACCCAGCCTTGTGGGAACCTTTTCCACTCCGGAGTTTCCAACCTCCAACACGCAGTACTTTGTTTTTACAAAAGATGGTTTGTACCATCAATATGAGCAGTTCACGCCCCTATTCGAGGGGCGTTACCATCTAGATGGGCATATCATTACTCTGGAGCGAGATGGTTCTGTGGAACAAGCTGTTTTCAGTGATGGCAATCTTTATTATTTTGACCCATTTCAAAATAAAGTGCTGGAATACATTCGATACAGTGATATTCCAACCTATGTCAATACAGGCTCCCAAAGTAAAGTACCCATGCCTCCGCCAGTTGACTAACCTGCGCCCTCCTCACAAACAAAACCCCCTGTGGACCGCACATGCGGCCCACAGGGGGTTTTTCTTATCCTTACCGGGAAATGACCGTTCCGGTCTTGCCGTTGATACCGTCCTTGGCCTTTTCCAGTAGGGTAATCAGGGCGCTGCGCCCCGGCCCCGACTGGGCAAACTGGACGGCGGCCTCCACCTTGGGAAGCATGGAGCCGGGGGCAAACTGTCCTTCGGCGGCATAGGCCATGGCCTGTTCGGGGGTCAGGCTGTCCAGCCACTTCTGGTCGGGCTTGCCGAAGTTGACCGCCACCTTCTCCACGGCGGTGAGGATAATCAGGGTGTCGGCCCAAACCTGCTGGGCCAGCACGCAGGAGGCGAAGTCCTTGTCGATGACGGCGGCCGCCCCTTTGAGGTGATGCCCCTCGGTCTTGAACACGGGGATGCCCCCGCCGCCGCAGGCCACCACCACATGCCCGGTATCTACCAGGGCCTGAATGGTGTCAATTTCCACAATGGCCTGGGGCTTGGGGGAGGCTACCACCCGGCGGTAGCCCCGGCCGGCGTCCTCCATAATGTCATAGCCCCGCTCGGCCACCATTTTCTCGGCCTCTTCCTTGGTCATGAAGGCCCCAATGGGCTTGGTGGGGTTCTGGAAGGCGGGGTCATCGGGGTCCACCTCCACCTGGGTAAGCACGGTGGCAACCCCCTTGTCAATGCCCCGGTCCAACAGCTCTTCCCGCAGGGCGTTTTGCAGATCATAGCCGATGTATCCCTGGCTCATGGCCACGCAGACCGACAGGGGGCAGGGAATGTACTTCTCGGGGTTGGAGCGGGTCAGCTCGGCCATGGCGGCCTGAATCATGCCCACCTGGGGGCCGTTTCCGTGGGCCACAATGACCTCGTGGCCCTCCTCAATCAAATCGGCGATGGCCCGGGCGGTCTGGCGGACGGCCTCCATCTGCTCGGGCAGATTGTTGCCCAGAGCGTTGCCCCCCAGGGCAATAACAACACGTTTACTCATACCTAATCAATACCTCCTGTATTTCACGAAAAAGCGCAAGCCCGCCCCAAATACAAACCGGCATCGGGGGCGGGCAGGCGGAATAACAGCTTATTTGGAGAACTGACGCTTGATGCCCCGATCCTCCAGCTCCTTGAGCACGGCCTGGGGATCCTGGCACTTGGCCAGGAAAATCATGGCGGCAATAATATAGGGCTTGAAGGAG
>CAZHWK010000151.1:0-224 GCA_964536405.1 uncultured Oscillospiraceae bacterium | reverse complement strand
GCTTCCTTATACAGGGGGGTGCGGTAGCGGTCAAAGACGCTGGCCTCCACCTCGCCGTCCACGCAGGAGACATCGTTGATGTCGGCGGGCAGGCAGTGCAGGTACAGGGCCTTGCCCTCCTTGGTGGTGGCCATCAACTCCTCGGTGCAGCACCAATCCTTGTGCTGGGCGTTCTGGGCCAGCAGTTCCTTCTCCAGGGCCTTGATGCCGGCATCGTCGCCCTG
>CAZHWK010000150.1:0-5233 GCA_964536405.1 uncultured Oscillospiraceae bacterium | reverse complement strand
CTCCTCGCCGGGGCTCCCTTTATTCTTTTAAAAATCTGCGTTACCAACAGTACGGGGATGAAGCTCCACATCACGGATGTTGGAGATGCCGGTGAGGTACATGACCATCCGCTCAAAGCCAAGGCCGAACCCGGCGTGCTTGCAGGAGCCGTAGCGGCGCAAATCGCAATACCACCAATAGTCCTCGGGGTTCATCCCCATTTCCCGGATGCGGGCCTCCAGAAGCTCAATGCGCTCCTCACGCTGGGAGCCGCCGAGAAGCTCTCCAATGCCAGCCACCAGGCAGTCGGCGGCGGCTACCGTCTTGCCATCCTCGTTCTGGCGCATATAGAAGGCCTTAATTTCCTTGGGATAGTCGGTGACAAACACAGGGCGCTTGAATACCTGCTCGGTAAGATACCGCTCATGCTCGGTCTGCAAGTCGCTGCCCCACTCCACCTTGTACTCAAACTTGTCGTTGTGCTTTTTGAGCAGCTCCACAGCCTCGGTATAGCTCACCCGGCCGAAATCAGCCCCGGCCACGCCCTCCAGCCGCTCTTTGAGGCCCTTGTCCACAAAGCTGCTGAAAAAGTCCATCTCGTCGGGGCACTTTTCCATCACGGTGCGGATGATGAACTTAATCATATCCTCGGCAGTGTCCATAAAGTCACCCAAGTCGGCAAAGGCCAGTTCAGGCTCAATCATCCAGAACTCGGCCGCATGGCGGGTGGTGTTGGAGTTCTCGGCCCGGAAGGTGGGGCCAAAGGTGTACACATTCCCAAAGGCCATGGCAAAGTTCTCGGCATTGAGCTGGCCGGAAACGGTAAGGCTGGCCTTCTTGCCAAAGAAATCCTTGGAGAAGTCCACCTGCCCGTCCTCGGTCTTGGGCACGTTGTCCAAATCCAGGGTTGTCACCTGGAACATCTCCCCGGCCCCCTCGCAGTCGCTGGCCGTGATGAGGGGGGTCTGCACATAGACAAAGCCCCGGTCCTGGAAGAAGGTGTGGACGGCGTGGGCGGCCACGCTACGAACCCGGAAGGCGGCCGAAAAGAGGTTGGTTCGGGGGCGCAGATGCTGGATGGTCCGCAGGTACTCCAGACTGTGCCGCTTCTTTTGCAGGGGGTAATCGGGGGTGGAGGGCCCCTCCACCACGATGGAAGCTGCCTTAATTTCCAAGGGCTGCTTGGCCTCGGGGGTCAGAACCACAGTCCCTTCCACAATGAGGGCGGCACCTACATTCTGCCCGGCAATCTCCTTAAAATTGGCCAGAGTATCGGCCTCCATCACGATTTGCAGGTTCTTGAAGCAGGAGCCGTCATTCAGCTCAATAAACCCGAAGGTTTTCATATCTCGAATGGTGCGGGCCCAGCCGCAGACCGTGACGGTCTGGCCGCCAAAGGTGCCCTGGTCGGCAAAAATTTGGGCGATGGTGGTGCGTTTCACTCTCGTTCCCTCTCTCTTCCTGGATTTGGGGCATACCGCCCCACACATAGTTGTTCCCAACATTATACGAAATTTTCCACCATATTACAAGAGGAAAGAGCATTTTGCCCCTTGGCCCTCTGCAAGGGACAGTCCCATTCCCACTTGACAAGGCCCCCACGCTATGCTACCCTATACATACCGTTAGTATGTTGGAGGAAGTACCATGGCCAGGAACAAATACCCGGAGGAAACCGTGGAGAAAATTTTAACTGTTTCCATGCGCCTGTTTATGGAAAAAGGCTATGAGCATACCTCGGTTCAGGACATTATCGACCATCTGGGCGGTCTGACCAAGGGGGCTATCTACCACCACTTCAAGTCCAAGGAAGATATTCTTTTGGCTCTGGCAGAGCAAATGGGACAACACACCGAAACCGTGATGAGTGCCGTCCGGGACGATCCAGCCCTCAACGGCCAGGAAAAGCTGCAAAAAATGTTTCAAATATCTCTGGGCGACATTCGCCAAAAGGACATCTTTGCCGCTGCCCCCAATCTTCTGGATAACCCCCGCTTTCTGACCATTTTACTGCACAACCTGATGGAGGATGTAGCCCCTCATTACATTGTCCCTGTGGTGCGGCAGGGGGTGGCCGACGGCTCCATACGCACCGACCATCCCGATGAACTGGCCGAGCTTATCATCCTGCTCAGTGACCTTTGGCTTAACCCACTTGTCTGGTCCGCCCCCCCGGACAAGCTGGCCAATCGGCTGGAGCTGTATCACCAGCTCTTTCAGCCCTATGGCCTTCACCTCCTGGACGATGGCATGCGGCAAGTCCTGCTGGACTGCCAGGAGCTTTCCGCCCAGAAGCAGTAGCCTGTTTTCCCGCACCCCGGACGGGGTGCTTTTTTTCCGGTATTTACATACCGACCAAATGTATGAAAAGGAGTTAAACACATGCAGACAAAGATAGTTCACAAAAACTTTACCCTGGTGGTCCTGGGCCAAATTATCTCCCTCTTCGGCAATGCCATCCTGCGCTATGCCATGCCCTTGTACCTGCTGGACCAAACCGGCTCGCCCGCCCTATACGGGGTGGTGTCGGCCTGTGCCTTTTTGCCCATGATACTCCTCTCCCCGGTGGGAGGAATCCTGGCCGACCGCTTGCCCAAGGCCAAAATGATGGTGGCACTGGACAGCATCACCTGCGCCGTGGTGGCAGGGGTGGCCCTCCTGCTGGATAGTGCCCCTCTGGTTCCCCTCCTCCTCATCAGCCTTATGCTCCTCTATGGCATTGCCGGGGCCTATCAGCCAACGGTACAGGCCAGTCTGCCCCTTCTCGCCCATGGGGACAACCTCATGCCCGCCAATGCTGTCATCAATCAGGTCAGCTCCCTGGCGGGAATTTTAGGTCCGGTGCTGGGTGGCTTGCTCTATGGCCCCTTTGGCCTTGTTCCCGTCCTGTGGGTAGCCGCCGGGTGCTTTTTCCTCTCTGCCTTTCTGGAGTGCTTCATCCGCATCCCCCATGTCCGCCGTCCCTCCGGGCAGGGGGTCATGGCCGCCCTTCAATCCGACCTGACGGCCAGCCTGGGCTTCCTGCGGAGCGCCTCTGCCCTCAGCAAAGGCATCGGCATCATCTGCGCCTTTAACCTCTTCTGCTCCTCTATGCTTATCATCGGCCTGCCCGTGGCCATGACCCAGCAGCTCGGCCTATCCAGCCAGCTTTACGGCCTGTCCCAGGGGGCCATGGCGGTGGGCGGCCTGCTGGGGGGACTGCTGGCCGGGATGCTCTGCCGCAAGCTCTCGGTTCAGACGGCCCCCCGCCTTCTGCTGGGCTGTGCCATCTTCACCATCCCCATGGGGATGACCCTCCTGCTGGGCGCGGCCCCCATGGTCAGCTACCTCGTCCTCACCCTGTCCAGCATGGTGCTCATGGCCCTTGCCACCCTCTTCACCGTGGTCATGCTCACCTATGTTCAGATCCAGACCCCGCCCGAGCTGGTGGGCAAGGTTATCTCCTGCGTTATGGCCCTGTCCATGTGCGCACAGCCTGTGGGACAAACCCTGTACGGCTTCCTCTTTGAGCGGCTCGCTGCTGGCCCGGTCATCCTTCTGGCCGCCGGAGCCTCCTGCCTGATCGCCTTTTCCTCCCGACTGGTCTTTCGCCAGCTGTAAGCCTTCATATTCCTCTTGACTTTTCCCTGAAAATCAATAAAATATAAGCATAAGATTATTTTGTTAAGCAAATATAAGGAGGCGATACCATGACCCAGCGGGAGCGGGAGCTGTTGCACTGGATTGAGGAAAACCCCCTCATTTCCCAGCAGGAGCTGGCCGACAAGGCGGGCATCACCCGCTCGTCGGTGGCGGTGCATATCTCCAATCTGATGAAAAAAGGGTATATTGCCGGGAAGGGCTATGTCCTGCGCAGCCCCAGCTATGCCGCCGTGGTGGGGGCGGTAAACATGGACATCGGAGGCCGCCCCACCGGTCAAAAGCTGATTTCCGCCGACTCCAACCCCGGCCAGGTGCGGATGAGCCTTGGGGGGGTGGGCCGAAACATTGCCCATAACATGAGCCTTTTGGGCCTGGATGTACGCTTTCTCACCGCCTTTGGAGACGATGTGTACGCCCAAAAAATTGCGGCCTCCTGTGGGGAGCTTGGTATCGATATTTCCCAGGCCCTTACCCTCCTCGGCGGGAGCACCTCCACCTACCTCTTCATTGCCGATGAGGCTGGGGACATGGCCCTGGCCGTCTCCGATATGGAGATTTACGACCACATGACCCCCCGGTGGCTCTCCTCCCGCCAATCCTTGCTGCAAAATGCCCAGCTTGTGGTAGCCGACACCAATATTCCCGCCGACAGCCTTCGCTGGCTGGCTGAGAATATCACGCCCCCTCTCTTTGTGGACCCGGTGTCCACCGCCAAGGCGGAAAAGCTCCGCCCCATCCTGGGGCGCATCCACACCCTAAAGCCCAACCGCCTGGAAGCCGAGCTCCTCTCCGGGGTTCCCATCACTGATGAACAGAGCCTGGCCGCCGCCGCCCAGGCCCTGCTGGCAACCGGCCTGCGCCGGGTCTTCATCAGCTTGGGCGGGGATGGGGTCTATGCCGCCGACCACGGTGGCAGCGTACACCTGCCCGTCTACCCCGGCGAGATGGTGAATACCACCGGGGCCGGGGATGCCTTTATGGCCGCCCTGGCCTGGGCCTATCTGGAGGGCACCGACCTGGCCGGCACCGCCAAGGCCGGGCTGGCCGCCGCCGCCATCTCCATGGCCGGAACCGAAACCATCAACCCGGCACTCAGCCCCCAGGCCCTTATTTCGATTACAAATAAGAATATTTAACCTTGATATAACAGGAGGAAATCACTATGAACCGTTATTTGGACATTGCCCCCGAGGTAGCCGAGGCCCTGAAGGCCGGAAAGCCCGTCGTCGCGCTGGAATCCACCATCATCTCCCACGGTATGCCTTACCCTCAGAACGTGGAAACCGCCCTCAACGTGGAAGCCATCATCCGGGAAAACGGTGCCATCCCCGCGACCATCGCCATCATCGGCGGTCGGCTCAAGGCCGGGTGCTCCCGGGCCGACATTGAGCACCTGGGCAAAAAGGGCCTAGCCGTCACCAAGGCCAGCCGCCGGGACCTGCCCGTCCTCCTGGCCCGGGGCGAGGATGGGGCCACCACCGTCACCACCACCATGATGATTGCTCACATGGCGGGCATCCAGATTTTCGCCACCGGGGGCATCGGAGGGGTCCACCGGAGGGCCGAAACCACCATGGATATTTCGGCCGACTTGGAAGAGCTGGGCCAGAC
>CAZHWK010000149.1:0-5294 GCA_964536405.1 uncultured Oscillospiraceae bacterium | reverse complement strand
TTGGCCGAGGCCACGGCTACCGATTTCAGTAGGTCGTGGACCGTCATCTGCTCCCCTTCCTTGAGGTAAATCTGACTGCCGCCCATGGAACAGGCGTGGGCCGAGGCCTGCACCATGTCCTCCATGCTCACCCGTCCGGCGTCGATGGCTTCCATGACCAGGAGCATGGTCATGATTTTGGTCACGCTGGCAGGCTCGTACTTGTCGTGGGCGGCCTGTTCGTAAAGAATGGTGCCGGTTTCCTTTTCCATCAGGATGACCGAGGGGGCCTCCACCGCAGGCTCGCCGGTGACGGCCAGGGCGGGGGAAAGGCACAAGGTAAACGCCAGAACGGCGCATAAAAATCGTTTCACAGCCAAAACCCTTTCTTCTTTTCTGAGGTATCTTCAGAATGTGACGTTTGCCCCTGCTTTAACCGTGGGGATTGGTGGAAAAATTGGCCCTGTCCTTACAAACAAGGCTCTATTTTTAGGGAAAGTATCAGGACAACGATTTATATTTTAAAGTGATTTTTGAAGCGCAATATGATAAAATGATAAATACACAAGGGATTGCGAAGGTAACGGTAAGGGTGGAGCCTCAGTTTTGGAACTTGGAAAGGAGCAGACGGGGATGCAAATGCCGAAAGACCGCATCGATGGGACTATGTTTGCTCCCTGCGGAATGAACTGTAAGGTTTGCTATCAACATTGTTACAGCAAAAAACCGTGCCCCGGCTGTCTGAGTCACGACAAAGGGAAGCCGGAACATTGCCGCAAGTGCAAAATAAAGGACTGTGTGCAGGAAAAAGCCCTCGTCTATTGCTTTGAATGCCCTGAATATCCGTGTAAGTGGATAAAAAACCTTGAAAAAAGCTATCAAAAGCGGTACCGGGTAAGCCTGATAGATAATAGCCACTTTTTTCAAGCGTATGGAATCGAGGCTTTCATGGAGCAGCAAAAATTAAGGTATACTTGCCCGAAATGTGGTGGTATTATTTCCATTCACGACCAGGAATGCAGTGAATGCCAGGAAAAACTCGAGCCTTTCTGAAAATTCCAGGCACAGCGACATTTCAGAAAGGCGCTAGAATAACAACTTCTCGTTGATCAGGTGGTGGCCGTGTTGCACGGTCTGCCTGTATGATTGGGTTCGGCCAATAGAACTGAACAAGCTCACGCTTCACACTGTGCTGCAACCAAGTGCAGCAAAACTGGGACTTGCTTTTTGGCCCGGGCTGTGGTAGTATGGTATGCACGAATAACGTGTCATATAGTATATTTTGCCCACTTGGGTGTTGAAAGGAAGATTGCAATGCAGCTCGCTCTCACCATTTTGGTGGTTATCGTGTCCCTGGCCCTCATCGCTGTGGTTATGCTCCAGTCCGGGAAAAGTGCCGGTCTGTCCGGTGCCATCGCCGGCGGTATGGACACCTTCCTGGCCAAAAACAAGGCCAAGAGCTGGGACGCCAAGCTGGCTCGCTGGACCAAGTACGTTGCCATTCTGTTCATCGTGCTGGTGCTGGCCCTGTCCCTCATCTAAGCAAGCCGCTGAAAACGCCCTTCTCTTGAGAAGGGCGTTTTTTCTTTCCTTCGGGGCCATACTATACACAGATGTGGGTATCCGGCATTTTTGAGTTGAGATACCGTGTGCCGCCTGCCCTGTGTCGCCACAGCAGGCAGGATGCCCCAAACGTACAAAAAGAAAACGAGGAAGCCTATGGAACGAAAGCATATCAGCATCATGCCAACCCGGGAAACCGCTACCCAAGCCATCCTGGAGGAGCGGCACATTGAAGTTCAGTTTCCGGACGAGGTGGCGGCCGCCTCCTCCCGTGCCCCCGACCGGGTCCGGGAGGAGGATTTGGAGGGCCGCACCGACCTGCGGGAAACATTTACCTTTACCATTGACGGGGACTTTTCCAAGGATTTTGACGATGCCGTATCCTGGCAGGACAATGGGGATGGCACCGTGACCCTTGGGGTCCACATTGCCGATGTGGGCCACTATGTCAAGCAGGGCTCGGCCCTGGACCGGGAGGCCTTCCGGCGGGGAACCTCGGTCTACTTTGCCGACCGGGTGGCCCCCATGCTCCCGGTGGAGCTGTCCAACGGCATCTGTTCCCTCAATCCGGGGGTGGACAGGCTTACCCTGTCCTGCATTATGACGGTGGACGAGGCCGGGGACGTGGTGAAGTACGACATTCTCCGCAGTGTGATTTGCAGTCATGAGCGCATGACCTACAACATCTGCAACCAGCTTCTGAACGGTACGGCGGGGGAGGAGCTGGAAGCCCGCTATGCCAAGGTACTGCCCCCCCTGCGAGGGCTGGCCGCCTTGGATGCCAAGCTCAAGGGGGTGCGCCGCCGCCGTGGTGCCTTGGACTTGGAAACCAGCGAGCGGTATATCCTCTGCGATGGCGAGGGGAAGCCGGTGGAGGTTCTCCAAAAGGGGGCGGGGCAGTCTGAGGGCATCATCGAGTCCATGATGCTTCTGGCCAACGAAACGGTGGCCCGCCACCTGGCAAAGAATGACCTGCCCGCCGTCTACCGCATCCATGAAGACCCCAGTGAGGAAAAGGTCAACGCCCTGAAGACCATGCTGGCCCCCCTGGGTTATACCGTGAAGGGGGCCGATCACGGCAGTCTGCAAGCCCTGCTGAAAAAGAGCAAGGATACCCCCCAGGCCGGACTTGTGAACCTGCTGGTTCTGCGTACCATGATGAAGGCCAGCTATGCCCCGGAAAACCTGGGCCACTTTGGCCTGGCGGCTGACTACTACTGCCACTTTACCTCCCCCATCCGCCGCTACCCTGATTTGATGGTCAACCGAGTGCTTACCGCCGCCCTCACCGGCCAAACCGGGCCAACCGCCCTGCGCAGGCTGAAAAATTTCTGCAAGACGGCAGCCATCCAGTCCTCCGAGCGGGAGATTGCCGCCATGACCGCCGAGCGGGAGATTGAAAAGCTCTACCTGGCCGAGTATATGGAAAGCCATGTGGGGGAGGACTTTGTGGGCACCGTGTCCGGGGTGACCTCCTTCGGCCTGTTCATGGCCCTGCCCAATGGGGTGGAGGGTCTGCTTCCGGTTCGGGCTCTGCCAGACGACTATTATATTTATCATGAAACTCATATGACCCTGGTGGGGGAGCATACCGGGAAGCGGTACTCCTTCGGTATGAGCCTGCCCATTCGCTGTGCTTCGGCCAACGGCGGCCTGGGCCAGGTGGATTTTCTTCTCTTGGACGAGGAAGGCAATCCTGTTCCACCCCGCCAACGGCGTGGGGGTAGCCGTCCCGGACCGAAGGGGGAGGGCGGGGAGAAGGCCCCCGGCTTTAAAAAGGTCATCCAGTCCAAGCAGAAAAAAAGTCGCTATCGCCCACCGAAACGCAGCCGAAAGGGAAAAAAGTGATGACGAAAAGAAATATTTGGGCGGTAGTATTGCTGATTGTATTCACTTTGTCGGGGTGCGGGGGGGCAGTTGTTCCCACCCAAACCGTCCCCGCTGAAGCCCCCTCGGCCACTCCGGTGCCAACCCTGGCCCCCAATCCCACCCCCGCCCCTCTGCCCTCTGCCATCCCTGACCCCATTGGGGACCTGCTGGGTACTCTGAGCATGGAGGAGAAGGTGGGCCAGCTTTTGGTGGCCGGGTTGGAAGGGACTGCCGCCGGGGAGGACGCCCGGCGGGCCATCCGGGATTATAAAGTGGGTGGGGTCATTCTGTTTTCCCGCAACGTGGAAAGTGCCCGCCAGCTAACCGAGCTGACCAATGAGCTCAAGGCCATGAATGGCGGGTACATCCCTCTTCTGGTCTCGGTGGACCAGGAAGGGGGAACGGTCAATCGGATGCCGCCCGAGGTGGAGAAACTGCCCCCGGCCTATACCTTCGGGGATATCTCGGAGGAGGGGGAGCGAACCCAGCTTTGCTATGACCTGGGGGTGACCCTGGCCGCCCAGTGCAAGGCCTTTGGCTTTCACGTGGACTTTGCCCCGGTTTTGGATGTGTGGAGCAACCCGGAGAATACCGTCATTGCCAAGCGTGCCTTCGGGCAAGAGGCCGACCTGGTGGCCCAGGCAGCCCCCATGACGGCTTACGGCCTGATGGACAGCGGGGTTATCCCGGTGGTCAAGCATTTCCCCGGCCATGGGGACACGGCGGTGGACTCCCATGTGGGCCTGCCCGTGGTGGAAAAAACCGTGGAAGAGCTGGAAAATCTGGAGCTGAAGCCCTTCCGGGAGGCCGTGCGAAAGGGCCGCCTGTCGGGGACCTATGACCCGGCCTGGGCCGCCGTGCCCGCCGTTATGGTGGGGCATATTTTGATGAACAAACTGGACCCGGAAAAACCGGCTTCCCTTTCCCAAGCCGTGGTCACCGGCCTGCTTCGGGAACGTTTGGGGTTTGAGGGCGTGGTCTTTACCGATGATATGACCATGGGGGCCATCACGGATACCTATGGAATCGGGGAGGCCGCCGTCCTGGCGGTGGAGGCTGGATGTGACCAGCTTCTGATCTGCCATGGGGCGGACAACCTGACCGTCGCCCGGGAGGCCCTGTTGGAGGCGGTGCGTACAGGTCGGGTCACCGAACAGCGGCTGGATGAAAGCCTGCGTCGGGTGCTGGAACTGAAAAACACCTATGCCCTCACCGATGATCCGGTGGAACCTCCCGATGTGGAGGCTCTGAACGAGCAAATCCAGGCCCTCATCGCCCGCCTGCCCGGCTGAAGGCCTGCCCTCCCTTGACAGACGGTGGCGAACGTGGTAAAATGCCCCCGTACATCGGCGATGAAGGAGAAAAACCTGCAAGCGGCGCTCAGAGAGGGGCACATTTGGTGAAAGTGCTCTGCGAGGTGCGGCGGGGGAACCACTCCGGAGCTGCCTGCGAATGAAGCAGGCCGGGTCCTCCCGTTACAGAGGGCAACGAGCGGCGGCATAGGTTACTATGCCGCAAGCAGGGTGGAACCGTGGAATACAACTTTGTATCCCACCCCTGAAATTTTTCAGGGGTGGGATTTTTTTATCCTTGGCCCCGAACATAAAAAGGAGGAAACTACCATGGCAGAAGAAAACCTGTATACCTTTGAAAACGAGGCGTACCGCAAGACCTATTGGCACACCTGCTCCCACATTCTGGCTCAGGCCATGAAGCGTCTGCACCCCGAGGTCAAGTTGGCCATCGGCCCCGCCATTGAAAACGGATTTTATTACGACTTTGACACCCCCCAGCCCTTCTCCGACAAGGACTTGGAGAGCCTGGAGGCCGAGATGCGGAAAATCTGCAAGGAGAAGCTGAAGCTGGAGCGGTTTGAGCTTCCC
>CAZHWK010000148.1:0-5342 GCA_964536405.1 uncultured Oscillospiraceae bacterium | reverse complement strand
GACTGGAGATATATTATCGCCGCAGTCAATAAAGCCGCCGGGCAGCCCATCCGCAATATGGGTTTCCTCCACATAGAAGATTTTTTGGGGTATTTGCAGGAGCGCAACCCGGAGAGCACCCTGTCCCATATCATCAATATTCGGTACGCACTGGCAACAGGGAAGTTCAGCAAACTCCCCAAGGAGCTGAAAGAGTTCTACTACAAGAACAAAGAGGATATTGACCTGGAGCCAGCAAAGCAGCTACCGGTTCGTCAGCTGAGTGACGAAGAGCAGGCGAGAGTGCTTGAGGAATTTTATGAAATGAGGCGGTGAGAGTGTGGCGGATACAGACGGCAGCGTAAAGCTGGGGGTAGACCTCGACCTTGATGGAGCAAAAAAGGATGCGAAAGCACTTGGGAGTACGCTGAAGCAGCTTGGCGGCCTGCTTGCGTCTGCGTTTCGGTCCGCAGATGCCGCACAGGGCAAAGCGGCACGCTCCGCCGCAAAGGCCAGTGAGGCGGTAAAAAAGCAGGAAATCATCCTGCAAGACCTCAAGAGCAGGTATGACCAGCTGAAGAGTGGGTCGGTAGCACCGAAAGGCTTGAAGCAGGTCGAGACCGATGTGCGGAAGGCAGAAAAGGAGTTCAACCGCCTCTATGACCAGATGGAGCAGGCTGAGGCCAAGGCGGCTGCATTGGATTTTGGCTTGGACACGGATCAGCTCCGCCAAGCCAGAGATGAGCTTGCGAGTGTAAAGCAAGAGGTGGCCGCTGCTGGATCGAGGGCGGATGCGCTAAAGGCAAAGTTGGAGTCCGCCAGGATGAACCCGGAGGTAACTCCTGACGCCGAGAAGCTTGGTGCTGAAATATCGCTTGCGGAGGAGAAACTGTCCCGCTTGAAAAGGGAGGCGGATGCGGCTTCCGGAGCGGCTGAAAAGCTGAATAAAAAGTTTTTCAGTTTGCCGAAGTTCATAACGTCGGCTGCATCGGCGGTTGCCGGACTCGGTAGAAAATCGCTGTCTGTTTTCGGCTCTATTGGCAGTGCGGCTAAAAAGGCATTTTCCAGTGCCAAAAAAGACACAAACTCCTTTGGCAAGCTGGCCAACAATATGTTCATGCGGCTGAGAGGCGTTATCCTCTCGGCCTTTGTTTTTAATGCGGTCTCAAAAGGGCTCCGGGAGCTTACATCGTATCTCGGCGGCGTGATAAGCACAAATAAGGAGTTTATGAACTCCCTTGCCGTCACCAAAGGGAATTTGCTGACTGCGTTCCAGCCCATCCTTGAGGCCGTCATGCCCGCACTCTCCGCCCTTGGGAGCGGGCTGGTGTATGTCACGGGACTGCTGGCGCAGTTCATGTCCCTCCTGACCGGGAAGAGCCTGTCACAGATGCAGGCTTCCGCCAAAGCTGCCGACAAGGAGGCCAAGGCAATCAAGGGCGTAGGCAAGGAAGCAAAAAATGCCAGAAACGAGCTTTATTCCTTTGATGAGATTAACAAGCAGACGGCAGAGAGTGCCGCTGGCGGCGATGCCGCAACCATTCCGGAGTTTGAGCTTCCGCAATTCAGCATGCCAGACTGGCTGAAAAAGATTACTCTCGAAATCAAGGCGGGGAACTGGGAGCAGGCGGGGACGGCACTTGCTGATGCGCTGAACGGTGTGGTAGAGAAGGTAGATTTTGACGGCATTGGGGCGAGAATCGGTCAGGGGTTGCAAGGTGCGTTTGACCTCGGACTTGGATTCCTGCGCAACGTGAATACCGAGCAGGCAGGCGCAAGCGTTGCGGCGATGGTGAACGGAATCTTCAGGAAGCTGAATCCCAAAACCGTGGGTGCAGCCTTTGGTGCATTTTGGAACCGTGTCGTCGATTTGGTATACGGCATTGCAACAAAGACGGATTGGAGCGGCATCGGCAAATGGGTTTCAAAAACCTTCAATCACTTCTTCGAGGAGTTCGACTTTGTGAAGCTTGGTGTAACCGTTAGCGGTCTCATCAGAGGAATTGTAGCTCTAATCAGCGATTTTGTTGTCAATACAGACTGGGAAGAGGTCGGTCACAGTTTCTGGGAAATGCTGACCGGCATTGATTGGTCGGGCATCGTTTCAGATATGGCGCTCCTGCTGGGACGCGCCATCGGCGGTATGGGCAAGCTTCTGTGGGGCTTTATCAAGGACGCTGTGACGGATATCGGCGATTACTTCCACGATGAAATTGAGGAGGCCGGTGGGAACATTCCCCTTGGTCTCTGGAACGGCATCATAAAGGGGCTTGGGAATATCGGAAGCTGGCTCTGGGAGCACATCGGCCAGCCCATCATCAACGGGGTCAAGGAAATGTTCGGCATCCACTCCCCATCAACGGTGTTTGCGGGCTTTGGCGAGAACCTGATCGAAGGGCTTGCAAACGGCATTACAGGAACGCTTGGCAAAATTACAGAGGTGATATCCAATATTAAGTCCATGTTTACGGGCGGCTTTAAGGGAATCTTCAACGGAGTTATCACCATTGTGGAGAAGGCCATCAACTGGATTATCAAGGGGATAAACAAGCTCAGTTTCAAAGTCCCCAATTGGGTTCCGGAGTGGCTGGGTGGTGGAAAAAGTTTTGGAATCAGCGTTTCTAACGTCAGCCTTCCCCGTCTTGCCACGGGCGACGTGGTGCAGCCGGGCAAGGAGTTCCTGGCCGTCCTGGGTGACAACAAGACCGAGCAGGAGGTTGTCTCCCCACTGTCCACCATCCGGGAGGCATTACGGGCAGAAATGGGCGGGGATGAGCTGCTTGAACTGCTACGGGAAATCCTCAGTGCCATCCGGGAGGGGAAGGTGCTGATGCTAGACAGGAAAACGGTTGGATCTATCATTGCCACAGAGCAGGCCAGACAGTCCAGAGCGTCCGGCAAGCCTGTGCTCGGGCTTTAGGAGGTACTATGTCTGCAACTGCCATTTTTAAAGTAGGGGACTTAGACCTCACCGAGCTTGTTCTGTCCGGTGGGGTTGGCTGGGAGCGCAACGATATCGACAGCGACAAGACCACACGCATGCTGGACGGCTCTATGTATCGAAAGCGTATCGCCAAAAAGCGCAAGCTGTCCATTCAGCTTGTCCGGCTGACAACGGAGCAGCTTCGGCAGGTGGTGGAGGCCATCGCTCCGGAGTTCATTTGTGTGACCTACCTGGAGCCCGAGGTGTGCGCACAGGTGACAAAGACCTTTTACGGCTCTTCAGTATCATCGAAAACGTGGATGACCGTCAACGGAGTCACCTACTGGGACGGGACCAAGTTTAACATCGTGGAGAAATGATATGAAAACGACAACGGCACTGTACAAAGCACTTTTATCCACTCCGGGGGTTGTGCTGGAGACGCAGGTGAAAATCGGCTCTACAGTTTATGGAACGGACCGGATTGTATCCTGCGAGTTGTCCGGCGGCATCTTCTCTGATGGTGAAATCGGCATCGGCGGCTGTGTAGAGGGCCAGATTGATATCTCCCTGCGTGAACAGTCCGCCAACATCCCAAGAATGGCGCAGATTGTGCCGGAGGTGCGGCTTGCCTCCCCGGACGGTAGAGTAACGGAATGGGAGCCAGCAGGGGTATACTTTGTGGACACCCGGGCAGAGGACTATGAAGGAGAAATCACGCTGAGCGGCTTTGACGCCATGCTCAAATCAGAAGCCGTGTGGTGGGACCCGTCCCAGGACGCCGGGGAGTGGCCTATGAAGCAGACTGCCGCAGTTGCGGACATCGCCCGGCGGATGGGGGTGGCGGTGGACTCCAGAACCGCCATCGACCCCACCCTTATGGTGGACTACCCAAATGACGCAACCATGCGGGAGATACTGGAGGAAATCGCCGTAGCCAACTGCGGCAATTGGTGCATGACCGGCGAGGGAAAGTTATTCCTGGCCCCCCTGGGCCTGCCGCCGGAGACCAGTCTTCTGGTGGATGGCGCAGACGGGGGAGCGATATTGATGGGAGAGGTGAGACTCATTGTCTGACAAAGTTTATGTAGGTTTGAAATGCGCATCCTTTGAGCGCAAAGAGGAGTTTTTGCCGGTGAGCCGCGTCACTATGTGGGCGGATGAGGACCGCTATTATACGGCCGGGGACGACACCGGGCGGACGATAGAGGTGAATTACCGGGGCGCAACACAGAGCATCGTGGACAAGACGCTGGAGAAGCTGCGAGGGTTCGTCTACCGGCCCTATGAGGCCAAGGGTGCAGTGCTGGACTTGGCCGCCGAGCCGGGCGATGCAGTGACGGTGGGCGGAATTTACTCCATTATAGGGCACAGAACCATAAACCTCAGCAACCCATGGGTGGCTGATATCTCAGCCCCGGGTGCTCCGGAGAGCGGTCACGAGTACGAGTATCTGACACCCGCCCAGCGAGAGCTCAAACGCCGGGTGAAGCTGGGGCAGTCCTACTTCGGTACCAAGATTACCCGTAAGGACGGGCTGGTCATTGAAAAGGTGATTGGTGAGGCAGTTGCCGCCAGAGTGGTGATGAATGCCGAGAAGCTGGCCTTTTATGACGGAGAAGGGCAGGAGCAGCTCTACTTTGACCCGGTGGAGGGTGTTTACAAGTTCCGGGGCGCCTTGAATGTGAATGACAATTTTGTCGTGGACAAACTGGGGAACGTGGTCATGAAGGGCGGCATCACGCTGGATGGTGCTATCAAGTGGGGCACGGACAACGTCCCCAACAAAAAAAGATTCGCCGCCAGCACGTCCGGCCCATGGCACGAGACAATGCAAAGCGGCGATATCTATTGCTGTGATTGGGATTATGTGACCAACACCTGGGGAAGCCCATATAAGTTCGTAGGGCAGGACGGAAGGCCGGGGGCAGATGGCAGTGATGCCACAATCCCCAAATATATCACAGAAACGGTCATTGGGAAAGGAATCATCGAAGCCCCGCAGATTAATGCAACCCAGTTTGGCATATATCCTTCCAGCCCATCGTCCGATGGGTCTATGTCTCTATATGGTAACTATGGGGCGTCTCAACACGAAATGTTTAAACTCACTTATTTTGCAGGAGACGCCCCCCGTGTTTTATTCGGTTCGCCAGCAGGTGCATATGCAAACTGGGAATTTGACATAACCAATTTCTATGGACAGGTCGATTTTAGCCATGCACAGGTCACTGGAGTTACCGCCGTATTCGCCTAATTATTGCATTACATAAAATTCAAAATTTGTACGAACATACTTCCCGGATGGTGTGTCGAGTGTTAAAACGGTCCAAAATGCAGCATTTTGCCCCCGTTCGTCATCCGTACAAAAATGTAAACGGAATTGACTCTCACCAAGATACATTTCTTCCATCATCCTTTTAGCAAATGTGTCCATGCG
>CAZHWK010000147.1:0-5356 GCA_964536405.1 uncultured Oscillospiraceae bacterium | reverse complement strand
GAAAATGTGGAGCTGCCCCTGCTCTATGCCCGCATCCCTGCCCATGAGCGTACCCGCCGGGCCACCGAGGCCCTGGAACGGGTGGGCCTGGGGGACAAAATCAAAAATCTGCCCAGCCAGCTTTCCGGCGGGCAGCAGCAGCGGGTATCGATTGCCCGGGCCCTGGCGGGCAATCCGTCGGTCATTCTGGCCGACGAGCCGACAGGTGCCCTGGACAGCCGCACCAGCCGGGAGGTTCTGACCTTCTTCCGGGAACTGAATGAGGACGGCAACACCATCGTCCTGATTACCCACGATAACTCCATCGCCGCCCAGGCCCAGCGGATTATCCGACTGCAGGATGGTCAGGTGGTCTATGACGGCCCGGCGGTGGGGGCCGAACAGGTTCAATTTGCGGAAGGGGTGGTGGGATGAACCCGACCCAAGCCCTGCGTCTGGCCCTGAAAAGCCTGGCGGCAAGCAAGCTGCGGGCCCTGCTGACCATGCTGGGTATCATCATCGGCGTGGCGTCGGTTATCCTGCTGGTGTCCATCATGCAGGGGATGAGCCGAAACATGCTGCAGGAATTTACCAAAATGGGCACCAACCGCATCTCGGCCGAGGTGTGGGACTGGGGCCCTTCCACCCGGGGCGTTGGGGTGGAGGAGATGACCGAAATCTATGTGAACAACAAAGAGGTTTTTTCCTCCATGAGCCCCCAGGTGAACATCACCGCCGGTATTTCGGTGGGCACCGACCGCTATCCCTCCACCAAAATCAGAGGGGTGAGCGAGCAGTACCGTGCTGTGGAAAAGCTGGAGCTTCAGGATGGCCGTTTTTTAAGCTATATGGACATCAAGGAGCGCAGCAAGGTGGCCGTCATCGGCCCCTATCTGGCCAGAACGGCCTTTGGGGGCGATGCCATCGGCAAGACCTTGAAAATCAACGGCGACCTCTACACCATTGTGGGGGTCCTGACCCAGAAGGGCAATGGGGAGAAGGGGTCGCCGGACGACATTCTGCTGGTGCCTTACTCCAGCAGCCGCCAGCTGGGCGGGGAGCTGTCCACCTTCGTATTTACCACCAAGGATACCAAGCTTAACAGCGTGGGTAAGGAGATTATCCGCAAGGTTCTGTTTGAGGTCTATCAGACCGAGGACGCTTTTTACATCATGGACAATCAGGAGATTGTCAACTCGGTCAACCAGATGAACCAGACCCTGACCAACGTGCTGGTGGGGGTGGCCTCCATCTCTCTGCTGGTGGGCGGTATCGGCATTATGAACATCATGCTGGTTTCGGTCACCGAGCGCACAAGGGAAATCGGCATCCGCAAGTCCCTGGGGGCCAAGGAGCGGGATGTGCTGGGCCAGTTTATCATCGAGTCGGCCGTGACCTCCACCGTGGGTGGGGTGATTGGCATTGGCATTGGCGTGATAGGGGCCCTGGCCGCCGGAAAGATTATGAATATGCCGGTTTTCCCGGCCGCAGATGCCATTTTGGTGTCCTTTGGCATTTCGGTGGCCATCGGGGTGTTCTTTGGCTTCATGCCCGCCCAAAAGGCCGCCCGGATGAACCCCATCGATGCACTGAAGTATGAGTAAAGGAGATATCTTCCTATGAAACGTATTCTCTCTGCCGCCCTATGTGCGGTGACCCTGTTCTCCCTGCTGCTGACCCCGGTTCGGGCGGCGGGAGAGCCCTCGGCGGCCTATCGGGTGGCCGCCGAGCTGGGGGTGGTTCGGGTGGGACAAAACGAACCCGGCCGCTCCATCTCCCGGGGGGAATTTGCCAAAATGCTGGTGGCTGCATCCCCTTTGAAGGGGACGGTTTCTCCCACGGGCAACGCATCCCCCTATCGGGATGTGCCCTATACCCATCCCTACGCCAGCTACATCAAAACCGCTGTGAGCAAGGGGTGGATGAGCGGTCATCTGGACGGAACCTTCCGCCCTGACCGGGCGGTAAACACTGCCGAGGCCTCCACCGCCGTCTTGGCCCTGCTTGGCTATGGCAGTGCTGATTTTTCCGGTAGCTATCCAGAGGGCCAGCTGGCCCTGTATCAGACCCTGGGGTTAAGCCGTGGCATTTCGGCCGGGGCCAAAGGCGGTCTGAATGAGGGGGACTGCGTGAACCTCTTTTATAACCTGCTGGGGGTTAAGACCAAGGACGGCGAGAAAAAGTATGCCGAGGTTCTGGGCTATAAGCTGGACAAGGACGGCAAGCCAGACGTGGAAGCCCTGCTTCGTGCCCCCACCGAAGGCCCTGTGGTGGTGACCGCCCAGGGGTGGCAGAAGGCCATTTCCTTTACCCCTGTGATGGTCTACCGCAACGATGCCAAAGCCGGGGTTGGCGAGCTTCAGCCCTGGGATGTGCTTTACTACTCGGTGGGCAAGCAGACGGTTTGGGCCTATGCCCGCCGTGCTTCGGGCACCTTGGAGAAAATCAGTCCCAGCCGGGAGGCCCCAGAGAGTGTGACGGTGGCCGGGCGGGAGTATAAAGTGAGCGGCGAGCTTATCAAAACCCAGCTGGGCCCCAGCGGCGGCCTTTCCATGGGCTCGGTGGTCACCCTGCTTCTGGGCCGGGAAGGGGAGGCGGCGGGAGCTTACGCCGCCGAGAGCCTGCTCACCGAGATTATGGGGGTTGTGACCACCGTGAAAACAGCCTCCTACACGGCCTCTAACGGTTCGACCTTTGAGGCCCCCGCCCTGACCCTCATGGGGCTGGACGGCCAAACCTATACCGTCCGCTCCACCCAGAAGTACAAGGTGGGTGATGTGGTGCGGGTCAGTTTTTCTGCCGCAGGCACCAAAGTGACCCGCCTGGCCGGAAACCGAGGACTGAGCGGCAAGGTAAATGCCAAGGCCGGCAAAATCGGCAACACCACAGTGGCCCCCGAGGTCCAAATCCTGGATGTTCGGGAGGGTGCCGCCGTGAAAATTTACCTCAGCCGCCTGGATGGGATGACCCTCACTGGCGAGCAGGTGATGTACAGCCAGAAAAATGCCGCCGGAGCGGTGACCGCCCTGGTTTTGAACGGGGTCACCGGGGACCAAAACAGCTATGGTATTGTGCTTTCGGCCCAGGAAACCGGACAGGGCATGAATATGAGCGGCACTTACCGGGTGCTGGTGGGCGGGGAGGAAATCACCACTCATACCACTGACCGCATCCTGAACGCCAAGTTAGGCCCCGCCCGGATTGTGATGAAAGATGGACAGGTGGCCTCAGTTCGGTCCTTAAGTGAGCTGAAAAATGTGGAAAGTATCACCGGCATGACCCTGAAGGCCGGTGGGGAGAGCCATATTATTTGGGACCACGCCCAGGCATTCATTTTTGCCGGGGGCCAGTACCGCCAGGTGGACCGGAATGAGCTTGACCCCGCACAGTATAAAATCACAGCCTATTGCGATGCTTCCGCCAGCCAGGGCGGGCGGGTACGTATTTTAACGGCCATTCCAAGATAAAGGTGGAAAAGTGCCGAAATATTCGATATAATGACTGCGATGCAATCATAATATATGGGCCAAAGAGGTGAGGAACATGAGCACAGCCAAAATTTTATTTGCCGACGACGACCCCGAGATTCGGGAGGTGATTGGACTTTTGCTCCAAGGTGAGGGCTATGAGATTGTGGAGGCCCAAAACGGCGACGAAGCCGTGGCCAAGCTCGACCCCACGGTGGACCTGGTTATTCTGGATGTGATGATGCCGGGCCGCTCGGGGATTGCAGCCTGTGCCGAAATTCGAAAAAGCTCCACCGTGCCCATCCTGTTCCTCACGGCAAAAAGTCAGGACTCGGACAAGACCGTGGGCTTTTCGGCCGGAGGGGACGACTATCTCTCCAAGCCCTTCTCCTATGCCGAGTTGACCGCCCGGGTCAAGGCCATGCTGCGCCGTTACCGTGTGTATCGGGGCAAGGAGGAGGGGGGCACCGAGGCTGGGACCATCGCCCTGCCGGGTCTTACCATTCGGACCGACCGCAACGAGGTCACCTTGAAGGGAACCCAGGTGTCCCTGACCGATTTGGAGTACCGCATCCTCCTTCTGCTGGCCCAAAACCGGCGAAGGACCTTCAGCACCCAGGAGATTTATGAACGCATCTGGCAGGAACCTTACTTTTACAGTGCCAACAATACCGTCATGGTTCACATTCGTAACCTGCGTAAGAAGCTGGAGGATGACTCCCACAGTCCACGCTATGTGAAAAACGTGTGGGGAAAGGGGTATTGCGTTGAGTAAATGGGTTCCGATGCGAAAGCTGGGCCTGGAGCTGCTGCTGGGGGTCGTGATAGCCCTGCTGGCCGGGGCCTGTGTTTACTTTCCCATGCGGGAGGGGCTTTACGCCATATTGGATGGCAAGCTGGCCCAGCCCGGCTACTATACAAAGGCCTCCCAGGAAAGTGCCAAGGCCTTGCAGCAGTATGTGGAGGAAAAGGACCTGGCCGCCACCGACTCCCGGGAGCTGGATAGCTGGGTGAGCCAAAAAGGGGGGGTAGTCCTTTACCTCTGGCGGGACTCCAAGCTGGTCTATGCCACCGGTATCGCCCTGGATGCGGCAGTGGAGGTTCCCTCCTATGTGGCCGGGGCGGAAACCGCTGACGACTTGGGGACCCAGGAAGGCCAGCCCACCCCGCTGACCATCCGGTTTCGTGACGGAGCGGCCACAGCCGAGTTTTACTTTTACAATGGGGAATACTATTACCTGCTGATGAACGGCATTTCGGCCCTGGTGGCCTTTGTGGTGGCGGGGGTGGTGCTTCTTCTGCTCATTCGCCGCAAAACCGCCTATATCGCCCAGCTTGAGCAGGAGCTCAAAATTCTGGAGGGCGGGGATTTAACCTATGCCATTACGGTTCGGGGCAGTGATGAACTCAGCGAACTGGCCCAGGGAATTGACGATATGCGTCGCTCCATCATCGAACGCTCCCAGCGGGAGGAAGAGGCCAGAAACGCAAACCAGGCCCTGGTCACCGCCATGTCCCACGACCTGCGAACCCCCCTCACCGCCCTCATCGGCTATCTGGATCTTATCGTGACCGGCAAGTGCGAAAGCCCCCAGCAGGAGCGGCATTTCCTGGAGGTGGGCCGGAGCAAGGCCTATCAAATTAAGGAGCTTTCTGACAAGCTGTTTGAATATTTTCTAGTCTATGACACCGAGGGCCAAAAGGCCCAGCTGGAAGAGGTGGCGGCCCGGGAACTGCTGGGCCAGGTGGTGGAGGAGGGGCTTTTCGACTTGGAGAGCCGGGGCTTCACCATCTGCCGGGAGGGGGAGTGCCCCCCCTGGGGCCTGCGGGTGGACATCAATCTTTTCCGCCGTCTGTTTGGCAACCTCTTCTCAAACGTGGAAAAGTATGCCGACCGGGGCCAGCCTGTT
>CAZHWK010000146.1:0-5361 GCA_964536405.1 uncultured Oscillospiraceae bacterium | reverse complement strand
CGGACGTCTTTTGACGTCCGCCACTTTTGTATCCTTACAGCCGGATAATATCCTCCTGGTCCACCACTTGAATGCCCGCTGTACGCAAGGCAGAGGTGGCCACCTGCTCGTTTTCCACCCGGAAAATCATATAGGCGTGGTTCACGTTTTTGCCCCCCAGGAAGGCATACATATACTCCACGTTCACCTCGGCCCGGCCAAGAACCTCCAGCACCTGGTCCAGACCGCCGGGGGCATCCGGTATCATAACCCCTACCACAGGGGTGACATTAAAAATAAACTCGGCTTCCTTCAGAACATTGGCCGCCTCATAGGGGTCGTCCACAATCAGGCGGACGATGCCGAAATCATTGGTTTCGGCCAGGGACAGGGCCCGCATATCAATCCTATGCTCGGCCAGCACCCCTGTCATGGAAAGCAGGGTCCCGGGCTGATTTTCTAGAAAAACCGAAATCTGCTTGATGCTCATGGTTCTTCCCTCCCTTAAATTTTGCGCTTGTCGATAATGCGAACGGCCTTACCTTCACTGCGGACAATGGATTTTGGGGCCACCAGGGTCACCTTGGCCGAGAGGCCCAGCATGGCCCGCAGACCCTCCACCAGTTCCTTCTGGCGGCGGGAAACCTCACCCAGATTATCGGTAAACATCTCGGGGGTCATCTCCACATGGACATCCAGAGTATCGGTGGACTTCACCCGGTCCACCACAATCTGGTAGTTGGCCGGGTAGCCCTGGTTGAGCAGTACCGTTTCAATCTGGGAGGGATAGACATTCACGCCCCGGATAATCAGCATATCGTCGGTGCGGCCCCTGGGCTTTTTCATCTTCACGTGGGTACGCCCGCAGGAGCATGCCTCCCGGGACAGGGTGCAAATATCACGGGTACGGTAGCGCATCATGGGGAAGGCCTTCTTGGTGATGGCGGTAAAGACCAGCTCGCCCTCGCTCCCCTCGGGGAGAACCTCCCCGGTATCGGGGTCAATGATTTCGGCAATGAAGTGGTCCTCGTTGATATGCATTCCCTCCTGGGCCGAGCATTCAAAGGCCACGCCGGGGCCGGAAAGCTCGGTCAGGCCGTAAATGTCATAGGCCTTGATGCCCAGGGTCTTTTCAATGTCCTGTCGCATCTCCTCGCTCCAGGCCTCGGCCCCAAAAATGCCGGCCTTGAGGGGAATTTCCTCGGGGGTCAGGCCCATTTCCTTCATGGTTTCCCCCAGATAGGCGGCGTAGGAGGGGGTACAGCACAGGATGGTGGCATTCAGGTCCCGGATGAAGGTAATCTGCCGCTCGGTATTGCCCGAGGAGATGGGAATGGTCAGGCAGCCCGCCTTGTGGCTGCCGCCGTGAAGCCCGGCCCCCCCGGTGAACAGGCCGTAGCCGTAGGCTACCTGGCAGACATCCTCGCTGGTGCCCCCGGCGGCCATGATGGCCCGGGCGCAGCAGTCCTCCCACAGGTCAATGTCGGCCTGGGTATAGAAGGCCATGACCCGCTTGCCGGTGGTGCCCGAGGTGGAGTGGATCCGTACGCACTCCTTCATGGGCACCCCCACCAAACCGTCGGGATAGGCCTCCCGCAGGTCCTGCTTGCTGAGGAAGGGCAGTTTATATAAATCATCGCTGGAGCGAATGTCGGCAGGGGTCAGCCCCTTCTCCTCCATCTTCTTTCGATAGTAGGGGACATTCTCCCAGACATGCTTCACCTGCTCTACCAGACATTCGTCCTGCCAGGCCTTGATTTGCTCCCGGCTGGCACGCTCAATGTCCGGCTGATAATAATGTTCCACGAAAAATCAAACCTTTCTTTCTATCGCCCTTACGCATCCCGTCCCAGCAGGAAGGCGGCCTTGTTCATGTCCAGGAATTTGGGGGGCACCACGGCCTCCAGGGCCTTCTGCCAGGCCTCTTCGGGCAGGTCAAAGTAATGGGACAGCCGCCCCATCAGCACCAGATTGACTGCCTTGCTGGACCCGGCCTGCTCGGCCAGGGCCAGGGCATCCATGGCATCCACCTTGGCCCCCGTAGCCCGCATTTTGGCCACCAGGTCCCGGGGGTATTCGGCCGCCCCGATAATGACCGGCATGGGGTCAATCTGCTGGATATTGGTCACAATCTGGCCGTCGGCCTTTAGGTAGGGCAGCCAGCGGGCGGCTTCCAGCAGTTCGAAGGAGACGATGAAGTCGGCCTCCCCCTTGTCAATGACCGGGGAAGCCACCTTGTTGCCGTAGCGCACATAGGTGACCACACTGCCCCCCCGCTGGCTCATGCCGTGAACCTCGGATACCTTTACGTCAAAGCCCTGCTCCAAAAGCAGACGGCCCAAAAGCTTGCTGGCCAGCAGGCTTCCCTGCCCGCCCACGCCCACAATCATAATATTTTTCGTTTCCATGGCTTAGCCCTCCTTCCCGGCGATGTGGAAGGCATCGAAGGCACACATCTGCTCGCACACGCCGCAGCCCACGCACTGGGTGGTATCCACCCGGGCCTTGCCCTCCACCATGGAGATGGCGGGACAGCCGATTTTCATACAGGCCTTACAACCCTTGCACTTGTCGGACACCACCGTCAAGGCCGGGGCGTGCTTCACATATTTCAGCAGCACGCAGGGACGGCGGGAGATAATCACCGATGGCTCGGCCGCCGCCAGTTCCTCCTTCACGGCCTTATCACAGGCCGCCAGGTCATAGGGGTCCACCACCCGGACCCGGGAGATGCCCATAGCCCGGCAGACAGCCTCCAGGTCAATCTTCCCCGCCGGGTCCCCCTTGATGGTATAGCCTGTGGTGGGGTTTTGCTGGTGGCCGGTCATGCCGGTAATGGAATTATCCAGAATAATCACGGTGGAATTAGACTGGTTATAGGCGATATTGGCAAGGCCGGTGAGGCCCGAGTGCATGAAGGTAGAGTCCCCGATGACGGCCACCGTTCTGCCCTCTCCCTCCTGGCCCATGGCCTTGTTAAAGCCGTGGATGGCGCTGACCGAGGCTCCCATGCACAGGGTCATATCCATGGCGGACAGGGGAGGCACCGCCCCCAGGGTGTAACAGCCAATGTCCCCGATGACGGTGCAGTTGTTCTTTCGCAGGGTGAAAAACAGCCCCCGGTGAGGACAGCCTGCACACATGACGGGAGGGCGGTTGGGAATGGCCACATCCAGGGCCGTTCCGGTATGTACCTCGCCCCCCAGGGCAGCAGCCACCCGGTTCTGGGAAAATTCGTCCACCATGGGCAGGACGTCCTTGCCCAGGACGGTGAGGCCCAGGGCCTTACAGTGATTTTCGATAATCGGGTCCAGCTCCTCCACCACGGCCAGTTTGTCCACCTTGGAAGCGAAGTCCAAAATCAGCTTCACGGGCAGGGGGTTGACCATCCCCAGCTTGAGGATGGATACCCCTTCCCCACAGACCTCCCGCACATACTGATAGGAGGTGGAAGAGGTGATGATACCCAGTTTGGTGTCCCCCATCTCCACCCGGTTGACGGGGGCGGTTTCGGCCCATTCCCGGAGCTTTTGGGTTCGCTCCTCCACCAGGGGGTGGCGCACCTTGGCGTTACCCGGCATCATGACGTACTTGCCGATGTTCTTCTCATAGGGCTTGGGGGCAGGCTCCACCCGGGGGGCCACTTCCACCACCGACTGGGAGTGGGAAATGCGGGTACACATTTTGATGAGAACCGGCGTGTCAAAGGCCTCGGACAGCTCAAAGGCCAGCTTGGTAAAGGCCAAGGCCTCGGCCGAATCCGATGGCTCCAGCATGGGGACCTTGGCGGCGATGGCATGGTGGCGGGAATCCTGCTCGTTCTGGGAGGAGTGCATCCCCGCATCGTCGGCCACACCGATGACAAGCCCCCCGTTCACCCCGGTGTACGACATGGTGTACAGGGGGTCGGCGGCCACGTTAAGGCCCACATGCTTCATGGCGCAGAAGGCCCGCTTGCCCGCCAGGCTGGCCCCGAAGGCCACCTCCATGGCCACCTTTTCATTGGGGGCCCACTCACAGTACACCTCGTCGTAGTGGGCGGCCTCCTCGGTAATTTCGGTACTGGGAGTTCCGGGATAGCTGGAAACCAGACAGCATCCCGCCTCGTACAGCCCACGGGCAACAGCGGCATTGCCCAGCATTAACTGTTTCATTGTCCTTACCTTCTTATTCTTTGTTTTGTTCCTTCTCGGGCTGGGCCAATCCCGTTTTTTGGATGACCTCCCGCATGACGCCGCCGGCGCCATTGTCCAGGGTGGACCTGCGCACCCGGCTGATTGTGGCACTGCTGGTTCCGGTCTTTTCCAAAATGTCCAGATAGACCATCCCCTGCTCCAGATAGACCGCCACATCAAACCTTTGCTCCATGGACCGCAACTCGGCGGGAGTGCACAGGTCCATAAAAAATCGAAAACACTGTTCCGGGCTCTCCAGTTTGAGGATGGTTTCATACAGCCTCATACTGAGCTCCTTGCGTTCTGTTTTTGCCATACCATACTCCTTTCGGATACCGTCGGGACAGTCTTGTATCCCTTTGATATTTTCCAATTTTAACAGATTAAAGCGACAAAGTAAATAACAATCTGCATTATTTTTTCAGAGAAAAAAATTCCCCCCTCACCCTTGACTTTTCTTCCAAAATTCGCTATGATACTTTAACAGTTTAAAGATTAAAACCGCTAAAGAAGATGGGTTCTCCATCTTAGGAAAGGACGAGCCGGCCATGCCTATCACCGATTTGCTTGTGCAAAACAGCAAACGCTTTGGGGCGGAAATTGCCCTGGTGGAGATTAACCCAGAGGTACAGGAACAGCAGCGGGTTACCTGGAAGGAGTACGAACTCATTCAGCCCGCCGCCACCGCCCCCTACCGCCGGGAGATTACCTGGTCGGTCTTTGACGAGAAGGCCAACCGGGTGGCCAACCTGCTTCTGGGCCGTGGCATTGGCCGGGGCCAGAAGGTTGGCATCCTTTTGATGAACTGCCTGGAATGGCTTCCCATCTACTTTGGCATTTTGAAGGCCGGGGCGGTGGCCGTCCCTCTGAATTTCCGCTACACCGCCAAGGAAATCGAATACTGCCTGAAACTGGCCGACGTGGATGTGCTTTTCTTCGGCCCTGAGTTTATCGGCCGTGTAGAATCCATTGTTTCCTCCATCGGGCAGGAGCGGCTTCTCCTCTTCGTGGGGGACAGTGCCCCCACCTTTGCCGAGGATTATCACCGGGCGGCCGCCAACTGTTCCAGCATGGCTCCCTCCATCCCCCTCACCGACGAGGACGAAGCCGCCATCTACTTCTCTTCAGGCACCACCGGCTTTCCCAAGGCCATCCTCCTGCGCCACCATGCCCTGTTTCAGGCCGCCCAGATGGAGGCCGCCCACCA
>CAZHWK010000145.1:0-5382 GCA_964536405.1 uncultured Oscillospiraceae bacterium | reverse complement strand
AAAAATCAGTTGACATCTCCGCTTCCTAAGCGTTAAATAACAATTAACACCTGGGTCGTATTTGCCAAAATCCCACTGCAGGGGGATTTCGGCTGAAAGCCACAGCAATTCGCCACAGAAGGGAAGGACTTACAGCATGTTAGACCTATTGATTCAAAACGCCCGCATCATTGATGGCAGCGGCGCCCCCTCCTATCAGAGCAGCGTCGGCATCAAGGACGGGAAACTGGTCATGACCACCGGCAACGAGGAAGCCGCCCAGACCATCGATGCCGCCGGGCGCTGCCTGGCCCCCGGCTTTATTGACGCCCACACCCACGGCGACCTTATCCTGGGTTCCGAGGACGCCCACCTGTTCAAGACCAATCAGGGCGTGACCACCGAGGTGGCAGGCCAGTGCGGCCTGTCCATGGCTCCCGTGGTCCCCGAAAACCTGGCCGCCGTGCGGACTCTTTTGTCCATGGGCACCACCTTTTTCCCCGAGGACATGAAGAATTGGTCCAGCTACTCCCGTTATCTGGAATATGCCGACCAGCAGCCCCTGAGTGCCAACGTCAAGATGTATATCGGCCACAGCAGCCTGCGTATCGCCGTCATGGGCATGGCAAACCGCCCCTCCACCGACAAGGAGCTGGACACCATGAAGGGCATCCTGCGGGAGGCCATGGAGGCCGGAGCCGCCGGCTTCTCCACCGGCCTTATCTACACCCCAAGCTGCTACGCCGAGGAGAAGGAAATCATTGAGCTGGCCAAGGTTATCGAGCCCTTTGACGGCATTTATGCCAGCCACATGAGGGACGAGGCCAACTTCGTGGTGGACGCTTTGAAGGAAACCATCAACGTGGGTCGTCAGGCCGGTGTTCGGGTGGACATCTCCCACCACAAGATGCTGGGCAAGCCCAACTGGGGCCGCCAAAAGGAAACCCTCCGCCTCATCCACGAAGCCAACGACCAGGGGGTGCGGGTCTTCTGCGACCAGTATCCCTACACCCGCAACATGACCACTCTCAATGCCTGTATGCCCCCCTGGCACTTCTCCGAGGGCTTCACCTCCATGACGGCCAAGCTGGGCGACCCCGCCTTCCGCAAGCAGCTTCAGTCCGAGATGGAGGCCCCCTCCACCGCCTACGACAACTACTATCTCAATGCCGGCGGCTGGGACGGGGTGTACGTCTACTCCTCGGCCAAGACCCCGCTGGCCGAGGGCAAGTCCATTTCGGAGTATGCCGCCCTCATTGGTGAGGATCCCTGGAAGGCCTTCTTCGACCTGTGCGCTGCCAACAACTGTTCCACCGGCGGGGTGTACAGCAGTATGTGCGACGAGGATGTGTGCGAAATCATCCGTGACCCCTACTGCATTGTGGGCAGTGACGCCCTCACCCGCACCTGGAAGGAAAAGGGGCATCCACGGGCCACCGCCAGCTTCCCCCACGCCATCACCTACTTTGTCAAGGAGAAGGGGGTACTCACCCTGGAGCAGGCCGTCCACAAGATGACCGGCCTGACCGCCGAGTATCTGCTCATTAAGAACAAGGGCCTTATCAAAGAGGGCTACGACGCCGACCTGGTTCTTTTTGACTATGACAAGCTGCAGGACACCGCCACCTACGACAACTCCAACAGCATCACCGAAGGCATCGACTATGTCTTTGTGGGGGGCGAACTGGTCTATCACGACAAGAAATTTACCGGCCGCTATCCCGGCCGCATGATTCGCCATAACGCATAACAAGCTGTGTAAAGAGATGAGAAGGAGAATTTTATGAACGTATTATTGGCTTTCGCCATTACCATGGCGGTTTTGCTGGTCATCCTGATCAAGGTTAAGGTCAGCCCCGGCGTGGCTCTGTTTGCCTGCGCCATCCTCATGGCCCTGCTCAGTGGTATGCCCCTGGGTGACACCCTGACCACCATGACCGGCGGCTTCGGCAGCATTATGACCAGCATCGGTCTGCTCATCCTGTTTGGCGGCATCTTTGGCGCCATGCTGGGCGATTCCGGCGGCATGGAAGAGCTGGCCAAGGGCCTGCTGCGTACCTTCGGCAAGAAAAATGATATGCTGGCCCTCAACCTGGCCGGTTTCATCGTGTCCATCCCCGTGTACTTCGGCTCGGCTTACATTACCTTCAGCCCCCTGGTCAGCAGCCTGCAAAAGCTGACTAGGAAAAAGACCCCGGCCTATGTGGCCGCCCTCTTCACCGGCCTTCTGCTCACCCACTGCATCGTGGCCCCCACCCCCGGTCCTCTGGCCGTGGCCGGCCAGATTGGCGCCAACGTGGGCTGGTTCATCATCTACGGTATTCTGGTCTCCCTCCCCGCCAGCCTGCTGTGCGGCTGGCAATATGGCAATATTTTGAACCGCAAGCTGACCAAGGCCGACAAGGAGGCTGCCAAAGCCGAAGCCGCCGCCCTGATGTCCAACGACGAGCTGACCAAGGCCGACCCCACCAAGCCCTCCGCCGGGCTGATTTTGGCCCTCATCGGCCTGCCCATCCTGCTCATCATCATCAACTCGGTGTGCAGCGTGCTTCTCCCCGCCGACAGCTTTGTGACCATGTTCTTCGCCTTCGTGGGCAACAACAACGTGGCCCTGTTCATCGCCATGCTGGTCACCGGGGTAGTCCTTCGCAAGTACCTGGTACCCAAGGTGAGCGAAAGCGTGTGGAAGTACATCGACAAGTCCTCCGACGGCATGGGCAACATCCTCATGGTCATCGGCTGCGGTAACTGCTTCGGTGCCATTTTGCAGAAGAGTGGCCTGGGTGATGCCCTTGTCACCATGCTCTCCCAGTTCAATATTCCCATTATCCTGCTGGCCTTCCTGCTGGCTATGATTATCCGTGCCGCCGTGGGTTCTGCCACCGTGGCTATGCTGACCACCGTGGCCATTGTAGGTCCCTCGGCCGTGGCTCTGGGCTTCTCCCCCGTGGTGGTGGGCCTTGCCATCTGTGCCGGCACCGTTGGTCTGACTCTCCCCACCGACGCCGCCTTCTGGCTGCCTGCCCGCTACAATGACCTGAGCGTCAGCGATGCCTTCGTTGCCACTACCTGGCCCACCACCCTGGCCTCCCTCACCGCCTTTGGCATTATTCTGCTGATCAACCTCTTCTCCGGCGTTCTGCCCGGCCTGTTTTAATCCCGGCCCGCCGTCTATCACAATCCAGTAAAAAAGGAATTAGCATCATGAATTCGGATACTATCATTTGTGGCAAACCCCTTGCCCAGTGGGAAGCGGAATTTCCCATTATGGAGGATATTCGCACCCTAAAGGAAACCGCCTGGGTCAACCCCGGCAAGCTTCCCTTTGAGGATGCCCTTGCCTCCTGCCCCCTCACCATGGCGGACATTTTGGATGCCAGCGACCGTTTGGACCGGTTTTCCGACTATTTCCAGACCGTCTTTCCCGAAACCCAGGCCACCGGCGGAATTTTGGAGTCACCTGTGCAGGCCATCCCGGCCATGGGCCGCTGTCTGGAGGAAACCTATCACCTATCTCTCCCCGGCAGCCTGTGGGTCAAGCTGGACAGCCACCTGCCGATTTCCGGCTCCATCAAGGCCCGGGGGGGCATCTATGAGGTGCTCAAAACCGCCGAGGACATCGCCCTGCGCCACGGCCTGCTTCAGCCCGGTGACCCCTACCGAGTCTTTGCCTCCCCGGAATTTCAGGAGGTCTTTTCCCGGTATTCGGTGGCCGTTGGCTCCACGGGCAATCTGGGCCTTTCCATCGGCATCATCAGCGCCAAGCTAGGCTTCCAAGTAACCGTCCATATGTCGGCCGACGCCCGCCAGTGGAAAAAGGACCTGCTGCGCAGCAAGGGTGTCACTGTCATGGAGTACCAGTCGGATTACAGCATCGCCGTAGCCCAGGGCCGGGAACAGGCCAAGGGCGACCCCTACTGCCACTTTGTGGATGACGAAAACTCCAAGACCCTGTTTTTGGGCTATGCCGTGGCCGCTTTGCGGCTGAAAAAACAGCTGGAGGAGGCCCAAGTCACGGTAGACCCCTCCCACCCCCTCTTTGTCTACCTGCCCTGTGGGGTGGGCGGCGGCCCCGGCGGCGTGGCCTTTGGCCTAAAGCTGGTCTTTGGGGATGCGGTTCACTGCTTCTTTGCCGAGCCCACCCACTCCTGCTGTATGATGCTGGGTCTGGCCACCGGCCTGAACAGCGAGATTGCGGTTCAGGACCTGGGTGTGGACAACCGCACCATTGCCGACGGGCTGGCCGTCGGCCGGGCCTCCAGCTTTGTGGGCGGGGTCATGGCCCCCTTCCTCAGCGGTTGCTACTCCCTGGAGGACGAGCGGATGTACCGGATGCTGGCCCAGCTTACCGACACCGAGGCCCTTCGGCTGGAGCCCAGCGCCCTGGCCGGGATGTACGGCCCCGTCCTGCTGGGCAAGGATCCCGTGCTCTCCCTCTACCCCGCCCAGGCGGGACTGAGCCCCGAGGTCATGGCCAACAGCACCCAGCTGGTCTGGGCCACCGGGGGCAATATGGTTCCTCCCGACGAGATGGAGCGTTACTACGCCAAAGGTAAGTCTTTGCTTTAAACGCCCTCTCCCCCAAGAGCCTTCGGTGCGAAAGATTCGCACCGAAGGCTCTTTTTCCACCCTGTTCCGGGCTTTTCTTCTTGTCAGCAGTATGTTATAATAAACAAAACTATCTATTCTCGTAGTTGGGAACAGCTGCCCCCTTCATAGGATTGCCCAAAATGGCGACAACTGGCCCCATACGTCAATACGCTTTTTTTGATTGGATATAAAAATACACTGCGGCCCTTCCCTCTTGGGACCTGTGCCGGGCTTGGAGGAACACCTTGGAAGAGTTAAATCTGGGGAAAAAAATACAAACCATCCGCACGGACTGTGGCCTGTCCATCCGCAAAGCGGCCGGGCTGGCCGGTATTACGCCGTCCATGCTCAGCCAGATTGAAAGCGGACAGGTGAACCCCTCTATCAACACTCTGCGGGCCATTTCTCAGGTGCTGGAAACCCCACTCTATGCCTTTTTTCAGGAGGAGCAGGTGGATAATCCGGTGGTTCATCCCCAGGATCGCCGCACCATCGGCTCCAAGAATGAGCCTGATGTGCAGTATGAGCTGCTCACCCCGGACACCAAGGGGGACATTGAGTTCTGCATGATGATTATCCCCCCCCACCTCAGTTCCTTCCGGGACATCCGCAGCCACGATGGGGAGGAGGTTGCCTTCATGCACTCGGGCAAGCAGGTGGAAATTGAGATTGAGGGCCGCACCTTTTCCCTGGCCCCCGGGGACAGCGTGCGTATTCCCGCCAAGGCCCGCCACGCCTGGCATAACCGCACAGATGAGACGGTCTATGTCATCTTCGCCATTACCCCCCCTTCCTTTTAGGGGCGGTTGCCGC
>CAZHWK010000144.1:0-5395 GCA_964536405.1 uncultured Oscillospiraceae bacterium | reverse complement strand
GCACCGTGCTGGCACAAACCGGCGTGGCTTTGGAGCCTGAGGTCAAGCTGCTGGGGGTAGACGGATGGAATTTGTAATTATTTCCGGGCTGTCCGGTGCGGGGAAGAGTAAAACCGCCTCCATTTTGGAGGATATGGGTTTTTATGTGGTGGACAACCTGCCCGCAGGGCTCATTCCCGGCCTGGCCCAACTCTGCTTGGCGGGGGGAACCCGCTATGACCGGGTGGCTTTGGTCAGCGACATCCGGGCAGGACAGACCTTTGACGGCCTGTTTGAAGCCCTGGATGCCCTGAAGGCCATGGACTGCCCCTACAAAATCCTCTTTGTAGAGGCGGCCGCCGAAACCATCATTAAGCGGTATAAAGAAACCAGGCGAAGCCACCCCCTTTCGGATAGCACCCGCAGTCTGGAGGAGGCGGTTGCCCTGGAAAAAACCGCACTGGCCCCGGTGCGGGGCAAGGCACAATAGATCATCGACACCACCGTTCTCTCCACCGCCAAGCTGCGGGGGGAGGTCATTCGCCTGTTCGGAGATGGGGAAGAGGCCAGAAAAATGACGGTTTCGGTGACCTCCTTTGGCTTCAAGTACGGCATTCCCATGGAGGCCGACCTGGTGTTTGACGTGCGGTTTTTGCCCAATCCCTTTTACATAGACGGTCTGCGTGAGCAGACCGGGCTGGACGAGCCTGTCTACTCCTTCCTGTTTGGCTACCAGCAGACCCACGACTTTTTAAAGTATCTGGAACGGATGCTGGACTTTTTGCTGCCCAGATATGTGGAAGAGGGCAGGGGGGAGCTGGTCATCGCCATCGGCTGTACCGGTGGCCAGCACCGCTCAGTGGCGGTTACCAAGGCCACGGCGGAATTCGTACGTCAGAAGGGATATGCCGCCACGGAAAATCACCGTGACATGACGAGGAGATAAGCATGGACATGAAAAACCAGCACACCTGGGAGCAGGGGCCTAACATCGTGGCCCTGGGCGGGGGACACGGACTTTCCACCATGCTGCGTGGCCTGAAGGCCCAGACCAAGCATTTGACCGCCATTGTCACCGTGGCCGACGACGGCGGTGGAAGCGGGGTTCTGCGACAAGATTTGGGTATGCCTCCTCCGGGGGACATCCGCAACTGTATGCAGGCCCTGGCCAACGTGGAGCCTGTGATGGAGCAGCTTTTGGGATACCGCTTTACCGAGGGGAGCCTGTCGGGGCAGGCCTTTGGCAATCTCATTTTAGCTGCCCTTAATGGAATTTCCGACTCCTTTGACCAGGCTGTGGCCCGGATGAGCGAGGTTTTGGCCATTTCAGGCCGGGTTTTGCCAGTGACCAACGAGAATGTGGCTCTGGAAGCCACCTTTGAAAATGGCACCCATGTGCTGGGTGAGTCTAAAATCTTTCAGTTTAAAAAGGAGCAGGACTGCCGGATAGCCAGGGTTCGGCTTCTGCCCGAGCATCCCGCCGCCCTCCCCCAAACCTTGGAGGCAATCGCCCAGGCCGACCTTATCCTGCTTGGGCCGGGGAGCCTGTACACCAGCATCATTCCAAACCTGCTGGTGGATGGGGTAGTGGAGGCCATCTGCGCCTCCAAGGCACTAAAAATTTACGTTTGCAATATTATGACCCAGGAAGGGGAAACCGAGGCCATGACGGCTGGGGACCATTTGGCTGCCCTGCTAGCCCACGGGGCCCCTGGTCTGGTGGACATCTGTCTGGTCAATGACGCCCCCATCCACCCCGATCTTTTGGCCCGCTATGCCGCTGAACATGCCTGCCCTATGATTGTGGACCGGGAGCGGATTGTAAAGCTTGGGGTGGAGCTGGTGGAGCGGCCCTTGGCGGCCGAAGGCACCCATTACGCCCGCCATGATACTGAGGGGTTGGCCGAAACCATTATGCAGCTTTATCACGATCGGGCCAGCACCAAAATTTTTTAACGAGAGGAGGCAGGCACATGTCCTTTGCTGCCGATGTCAAGGAGGAATTGTGCCGGGACCTGCCCGGAAAGAAGTGCTGTGCCCAGGCGGAAGCCTATGGGGTTTTGCTTTTCTGCAACCACTTCTCCACCGAGCAGGTGAGGATTGTGACCGAAAACCCCGCCTTCTCCCTTCGCTTGCCACCGCTGTTTTGGCGGGCTTTCCGGCTGGATTTTGACCTGTACCCCGATGTGTTGGGGGAAGGGGGTAAACAGGCGTTTGCCATTACCGAACCCGAAAAACTGAAGGTCATTTGGGATACCTATGGCTATGAGCCGACTATTAGCATAGCCCATCATATCAACTACGCACTTCTGGAAGAAAGCTGTGATAAGCACGCTTTTCTCCGGGGGGCGTTTCTGGCCGGTGGGTCGGTGACCGACCCGGGAAAAGGCTATCATTTGGAACTGGTCACCTCCCATTATCATGTAAGCCGGGAGTTGGCCGCCCTCATGCCAGAGTTGGGCTTTTTCCCCAAGGAAACCACACGAAAGTCCAATTACGTGACCTACTTCAAGTCCAGTTCTGCCATTGAGGACTTTTTGACCGCCATTGGGGCCCCTATCCAGGCCATGGAGATCATGAACGCCAAGGCCGAAAAGCAGCTCAGGGGCGGGGTGAACCGCCGGGTGAACTGTGATGCGGCCAATCTTGACAAGACGGTGGATGCCGCCCAGGAGCAGATTGAAGCCATCCGCCGGTTGGAGGAAACCGTGGGCCTGTCCGGTCTGCCCGAAAAACTCTGTCAGGCGGCACAGCTTCGGATGGAGCATCCGGAAATGACTCTCAGTGAGCTGGCCGCCCAGTGTTCTCCCCCCATCACCAAGTCGGCATTCAATCACCGACTACGAAAATTGCTTGCTTTATCGGAGAAAAACAGATGAAACGATATATTATACACTCTCCCTTTGAATGGGAAGAAGTTAAAAAGCGTGCTGAGCAGTCCACCCGCCCCTGGTCCCGAGCGGACCTGTGGACGGCCCGCAATACCGATTTTCATAGGGATGGTCCCAAAGAGATTTTGTCTCTTATGCATACCGGACCTGCCCGGGGCTATTTGCAGGCTGATTTGAAGTCCAGGCCCAGTGACCAAGGGGGTACATTGGTCAGTGTAACTGCCGGTCTGCCTAAAACTTTGGTTGCTTTGGATGCCTGTATGTGGGTGTTTTACATTCTCTTTCTTGTGGAGGGATATATGTTGGGCGAAATTGGGGCAACCCTAATTCGCGGGCTGTGTACCCTGTGGGCACCCATTTTCCTGCAACTCTTTACCTGGAAACTGAAAAAGAGCCAGGGGGAACTGGATGCCCTGGTGAAACAGATTTTGGTGGGGTAACATCAACTCAAAGCACTACGAAAAGGAGGAGCATCCACTATGGCCTTTGTCCACCTACATGTACATACGGAATACTCCCTGCTGGACGGGGCCTGCCGCATTGGTGGGCTAATTGACCGCTGCAAGCAGCTTGGACAGACCGCCGTGGCCATCACTGACCACGGCGTCATGTATGGGGTCATTGATTTTTACCGGGCCGCCAAGGCAGCCGGGATAAAACCCATCATCGGCTGTGAGGTCTATGTGGCCCCACGGACCAGATTTGACCGCATCCATGAATTGGATGCCGAGGCTCGCCACCTTATCCTTCTGTGTAGGGATGAGGAGGGCTACCGCAACCTGTCCCACATGGTGTCCCGAAGCTTTACCGAGGGCTTTTATATCAAGCCACGGATTGACATGGAGCTTTTACGGGAAAACTGCAAGGGGCTTATCTGCCTGTCCGCCTGTCTGGCGGGTGAAATTCCCCGCCGCATCCGCCGGGGGGATTTTGAAGGGGCCAAGGCCCATGCCCTGGAAATGCAAGGTCTTTTTGGGGAGGACGGCTACTATCTGGAGCTTCAGGACCACGGCTTGGATGTGGACCCGGAGGTTATTCAGGGCATTATGCGTCTCCATGAGGAAACCGGAATTCCTTTGGTGGCCACCAATGACGCCCATTATCTCACCCGGGCCGACGCCCGAACCCAGGATGTGCTTATGTGCGTCCAGATGGGCAAGACGGTGGACGACCCGGGCCGGATGAAGTTTGAAACCGAGGAATTTTATATCAAAAGTGAAGAGGAGATGGCCCAGCTTTTCCCGCACTACCCCGAGGCCATTTCCAATACGGCCAAAATTGCCCAGCTTTGCAACGTGGACTTCACCTTCGGGGTTCACCATCTGCCCGAGTTTCACCTGCCCGAAGGGTGGAGCGATGGCTTTGCGTATTTTGAAAAGCTGTGCTGGGATGGGTTTGAACGCCGTTATCCCCAGGGGAGCGAGGAGTATAAGCAGCAGCTCCGCTATGAGATGGACATCATCCGCCAGATGGGGTTTGTGGACTACTTCCTCATTGTGTCCGACTTTATCGGCTATGCCAAAAGCCACGACATTCCCGTAGGCCCGGGCCGTGGCTCTGCGGCGGGAAGCATGGTGGCCTACTGTCTGGACATCACTGATGTGGAGCCTATGAAGTACAGCCTGTACTTTGAACGCTTCTTAAACCCAGAGCGGGTCACCATGCCTGACATCGACATTGACTTCTGTATCCGCCGCCGAGGGGAGGTCATCGACTATGTGGCCCGTAAATATGGGGCTGACCATGTGGCCCAAATTGTCACCTTCGGAACCATGGCGGCCCGTGGTGCCATTCGGGACGTGGGCCGTGCCCTGAACGTGCCCTATGCCGAGGTGGATGCGGTGGCCAAGCAGGTGCCCTCCACCCTCCATATCACCCTGGAGGATGCCCTCAAGCTTTCCAAGCCCTTGCGGGATATGTATGAGGGAGATGAACGTATTAAGGACCTCATCGACACGGCCAAAGCCATTGAAGGGATGCCCCGCCACGCCTCCACCCATGCAGCCGGGGTGGTCATCACCCGCCTGCCGGTGGCTGACTATGTGCCCCTGGCCAAGAATGACGAATCGGTGGTCACTCAGTTCACCATGGTCACCCTGGAAGAGTTGGGCCTGCTGAAAATGGACTTTTTGGGCCTTCGGAACCTCACCGTGTTGGACGATGCGGTAAAGATGGTCCGGAGCAAGCAGCCTTCCTTTTCCCTGGCTGATATTCCAGATGACGACACGGCAGTCTTTGAGATGCTCTCGGCGGGGAAGACCTCCGGTGTGTTCCAGATGGAGTCGGCCGGTATGACAGGGGTCTGTGTGGGCCTGAAGCCCCAGAATATTGAGGATATTACCGCTATTATCGCCCTCTACCGACCGGGGCCCATGGAGTCCATCCCCCGGTTTATTGCCTGCAAGCAGTTGCCCGAGAAAATTCGGTATAAGCATCCGTCCCTGGAGCCTATCCTGGCCGTCACCTACGGCTGTATCGTGTATCAAGAGCAGGTCATTGAAATTTTCAGCACGCTGGCGGGCTTT
>CAZHWK010000143.1:0-5402 GCA_964536405.1 uncultured Oscillospiraceae bacterium | reverse complement strand
TTTCGCAATCGTCCGGTTACGGTTACGCATATTGCCAACCCCTTTCAAAATACGGCGGGGGCGAGCATCCGCCCCCGCCGTACTCTGGGTTCCTTTTTTCTTTTACAAATGCCTTTAGCCAGCTGTTTCAAACAGGTCGTTGAGCTGGTCGTTGGCCACCTTAGCCGCCTGCTCCACCGGCGTTCCATTCAGGACAATGTCCTGGAACATATTCTCCACCACCCGCTGGTTGGCCAGGATGCCAGCCTCCACACAGGGACCGTACTCCATACCAATATAAGTGCCATGACTCAGCGCATCGCTGATAACCTTCATTGCGTGCTGGTATTTCTGAATGGTGGGATTCGCCAAGAACGCAGGATCATTGGTAATCTCTTTCAGTGCGGGCAGCATACCCACAGGAACAGAGTGCAGGAAAGGAATATAAATGTCTGGCTGATAGAAGTACTCGATGAAAGCCTTGCAGATTTCCGGATGCTTGGAGTTTTTCCAGACAACCAGTGGCATATTGTTGACAATATAGTCGGGCTGATCTCCCTTATGAATGGTGGGTACGGGAGCGCAATCAATGTAATCCATGAGTTCCGGTGTGTTGGCCTCCACACCACCGATATGGAATCCTGAGTTAAAGTCAAAAGCATTCTTGCCCTGATAGTACAAAGTCGCCTGATCCAGAGTATTGTAGTTTATGGAATCGGCGGGAGAATTGTTTTTATACATATCGGTCCAGAATTTAATACCTTGAATTGCGGTATCGCTGGTCAGGTTGGCCTTGTGATCAGGTGTCAGCAGCGACTCACCATGGCTGCCTACATAGGTATCCAGGAAGCAGGTAGCATAGAGATCGTTGGTGCCCATGGGCACGGAACAGCCATACACAGCTCCGTTTTCACCCTTCGTAATTGCAGTGGCGGCGGTATTAAATTCGTCCCAGGTGGTGGGAACCTCCAGATTGTACTTCTCCAGCAAATCCTTGCGGTACCACATAACGAAAGCGTGGGAGTAGATAGGCACGGCGTAGCAGTTTCCATCAGAGTAGGTCATCTCCTGAAGAGGAGACTCATAAAAACGATCCCGGCCGATATCGTCAATCAGATCGTCCAAAGGGATAATCGCATCGGCGTTGATCATCTCCACGACCTGACCTGCCTGAGCGGTGGACATATCAGGCACATTGCCTGAAGCCAGGCCAGTGGTCCATTTTGTGTAAAAGTCGGCCCAAGAAAATGTCTCAATGTTGATTTTTACCTTTGGATGGTCAACCATAAACGCATCCGCCGCAGCCTGGATGGTCTCCAGCCGGGGACCCTGTGTAAAGGAATGCCAGAACGTAATTTCGCCCTCCAGCTCATCGGTTTGCGGACCCGAAGGCTGACTGGCAGAGGGTGTCTGAGAGCCGGAATTGGGAGCAGATGGGCCGCATCCAGTGAGCAGTGTCGCCGCCATCAGGATGGCCAGGAACAGAGACATAGCCTTTTTCATAATTTCCTCCTTATTTACGACGGTTTATTTGTGCACTTCGCCTTACGAGCTTATTATAGGAAAGAACTTCCATGTTTCATAGGCCACAACTAGCTTAAAACTAGCATAAAATGCTCAAAATATTGTTGTTTTTTTAACAATAAATTACTCCTGGGATGCCCTTCTGTACTGATTAGGAGAGACTCCAAACACCGATTTGAATATGCGGGCGAAATAGTTCTGGTCATCAAATCCCAGCTCATATGCGATAGTGGATACCCGCTCATCCGTCACCAGCAGGCGGCGAGCAGCCGTGACCATTCTCAATTCTTTGACGAAATCACCCGGTGATTTCCCTGTATGCTCCTTAAAATGACGCCTGAGGGAACTGGGACTCATCTGGGCCATATCACTTAAAAATTTCGTGTCAAATGGCTCCGTGGGATGTGCGATAAGGTAGTCTACCACCACTTGGATGCGAGGATCTCGTTTAATATTGGCAGACCGGGTCTCCCGATGCCGAATGCTCTCTATGGAAAAGTCCGCTGCATGGCTCTCCCCTTCTTCTAAAACTGCTTCTGGTGTCTGCTCTACCAGCCAGGCCAAGATAAGCTCCAAATTCGCTCTGATACGGAAAAGACGGCTGGAATTTTTACTGGTTGCATTGCAATGGATTTCTTGAAAATAGGAAAGTACCACTTGGTCAGTGCTTTCCGTGATCGGAGGAATGTGGAAGAACTCCGCAAGAAAATCATTGTCGTTTAAGCGCACCGTGACAGTAAAGCGGATGCTGATGAACTCAAATTCATCTCCCAGTGCGTAACACTCTAGCATACAACCATCCGGAATATATGCGATTTGGTTTTCGTGAACCGGGTATTCCTCTCCGTCAACAGTAAACACGGCACTTCCCTTCAGAATATAGCGAAGCATACAGTACGGGACATAGCTCTCAGGATAAGTCCATCCTTTGTGGAACACATAGCGGTCAACATACAGAAAATTAAAGCGCATAGCAGAATACAGTGATGGTGGTATATGCATATTTACCCCCCCTTTGCAACACACCAATAAAGTCAATAGTTGCTTGAATTATCCTAATTATAGGCACATAATACATAGAAAATCAAGAATAGTTTCGTTATAATATCTATAACAAAAGCAAATCAGGGGGGAAACAATGGATAAAACATCTAAAATGCGTTTTGAGGCAGAGGCCGTCTATCCTTCATCCAATGAGGTAGACACATGGGCGGAATCCCTTCTTGCGTGCAGCGAAAAAGTGGCAGTGGACGGGGTGTTGCTGGACATTATGCCTATCCGCATCCCTTTTGGTAACAGCCCAAATACGCTGACAAACCGTTATGTAAAGTTTACCGCTAGTGATGGGCGACGGCCTTTTTATGGCTATTGGCAGCCTGCTCTGAACACGCCCGCACCACTCCTGATAAATCTGCCGGGATATGGAGGCTCCATCACCATGCATCCCCAAATTTCAGATTTGGGCTATAACATCCTACACATATCGCCGCTTGGGTATGTGACTCCGGAAAAGACGATAAATGAGTTGGCGCTTCCTGACGGGAACTGGCCGGTTCTGCCCAACACTGCTTCTGGTGCGCCGGAAAATTACAATGACTGGCTCTCCGACTGTCTTCTGGCTCTCCGATGGGCACAAGGACTACCAGAGGTTTTGCCCAACCGGCTTTCCCTATTCGGAACCAGTCAGGGTGGCGGCTGCTCCTTGCTCCTGGCCTCCATTCTGGGGCCAGAATGCGTGCGCTGTGTCTGCGCAGACCTCCCCTTCCTCACGGATTTCCCGGGTTCGGCCCTGGATGGATCTGCTTATTCTCTGCTTCAGCCAATCTACCAGACCACCCCGTCGGCTGATTTTTGGGGAAGGCTGGGCCTTATAGATACCGTAAGTCACGCCCATCGGCTGACAATGCCCGTGATGCTCTCCGCCGGTGGGAAGGATACGACTTGTCCGCCCTGCTCGGTTGAGCGGCTGTTCCAACGTCTTCCCGGTACACGGCAGTACACCTATCTTGAACATCAGGAACACACCCATTCCCGTTCCAGCATATATCTCTTTTCTGCTTGGCTGCGGCTATACGCATAGGTTCTCATACCAGACAGGAAGGCAATGTGAAATATAGCAATAAAGAGGCTCTTCGGGAAATGAAGGGTGGCTTATCATTTTCTCTAGGCATTACTATAAGGCGAATGTCTTTCAATTAAATAGGTCTTGACCTAGTTGGCACCGCCATAGCGGGCTATACCAACGGGGCAGCAAAAAAACGCACAGAGGGGCTTGTAGCCGCCTTTGTGCGCTTTTTGTTAAGTCTGGAAACCTCCGGCTAATCCGGATTGATTAGGCCTATAAGGGCCTGATACCGGCAGGCACCTCAAGCTGCATTGAATATTTTGCCGCTTGCATCACGCACCCTGCCGTCCGTAAACGGGCAATATCCCTCGATCATAAGTTTTGTGCGAATCGTTAGATTGCTTAATAGCAGCTCGCTTCGATCAATGCTTGAAGCTAAAGCTTTTTTATGCGATGCCTCCTCCGGCTATGCCGGAGGTTTCCAGATTCAAAAAGGGGCTGTTGCAGAATGTCATCATTCTGCAACAGCCCCTTTAATTTGCAAGTTTTCCCTGCTAGACTTTGACGGGCAGGGACCGCTGGAGTCAGCGACTCTTAGGAGCAGTCAATAGCCGTCCCTATCGTGGCGGGCCAGGTTGTCCCCCGTCCCCCGAGACTGGCATTGCGATGCAGTTCTCAAACTGGCGTGGCGCACCGCAGGACAGGGAGCCCATGCGGAGTGGGGGCCGCGCTACTACCTGCGGGTAGACTTAAACGCCTGGTACAGAAACAGAATGCCCGCCAGTGCTAGCGCAAGGCCCAGTCCGGTGTAAAAAACAGCGACAAAGATGGCGGGTGCCAGCCCCGACGAGCGTAGCCAGATGCCGCCGCTCATCATAACGGCCATGATGAGGTAGCTCTTTAGGTCGAAAAAATACCAAAATGGCTGTCTTTCTTCGGCATATTCCAAAATGCGCTTTGTGTGCTTGACAGACAGCTTGTAAAACATAAATCCGAACAGGCAGAACACCAGGAGGGACAGGGAGCCGGTAAGCAGGCTCAGCCCCTTGGTGTGCAGATAGTCCAGAATCCCCAGCCGACAGACGTTAAAGCCAGCCATCAGCCAGACCACACCTGCAATGCCCAGCAATGTCTTCTTCTCTACTTGAAACATAAGCCCTCCTAAATTTTTTCTGCGGCAGGAGCCGCCGCTGGTTTAATTTTTATTATATCACACCCGACCGTGAAATGACAAGGGATACTTCATGGTCGGACCGCCAGAGAGGATACCGTGATAGACTTTACTTTAACTGCATTTCTATCCACTTCAACGGCCGCCCCGGTATGATCACCTGTTTGGATGTGGCCTATGACGACCATACCGGGATGCTGGACTTAGACGAAATTATCCAAGACACCCGCAAGCATGAACATGTCAGCAAGTCGGACTATTGGAAAATCGTGGCGAGCAGCAAGGGCCAGGCCGTACAATATGGTTCTCCACAATCTGATGTGCTTATTCGTATTTATGATAAGGCCAGGGAGCGGAATTGTCCCGCTGGTCAACATTGGGTACGCTGCGAATTACAGCTTCGCCCGGAACGAGCCAGTGCCTTTACCCAACTAGGCCTTTGGATTTTCGTAGGAAACACCGTAGCAACATCTCTCCAGCAAAACAGGAGAGATGGGCGGTCAAAACACCAAATAGAAAGACGAAAAAGCCTGTAAACCGCATGGTTACAGGCTTTCTCGATGGCGGAGCGGGTGGGATTCGAACCCACGGACGGTTGCCCGTCAACTGATTTCGAGTCAGTCCCGTTATGACCACTTCGATACCGCTCCATATTTTGTTGCC
>CAZHWK010000142.1:0-5409 GCA_964536405.1 uncultured Oscillospiraceae bacterium | reverse complement strand
ACGCCGCCCCCTAAGCCAACTCCTACCCCCACGCCGACCCCCACCCCGGAGCCTACTCCACCGCCCTATGACTACTCCCTGCCCGCCCCGGAGAGCGAAACGGTGGAGGATGATTGGTTTCAAGACGCCGTTTTTGTGGGGGACTCCCGCACCGACGGCCTGCGGCTCTACGGCGGAATTAGCCAGGGGGAGTTTATCTGCTATAAGGGCCTGACCACCTTTGAGTTTGACAACAAGCCGGTCATCAAAGCGGGGGACAAAAAAATAACCGCCCTGGAGGCCTTGCAGGCCAAGCAGTACGGCAAAGTCTATCTCATGCTGGGGCTCAACGAGCTGGGCTATTCCTCCAAGGAGTTTGGCAAGGGCTTTGAAACCCTTCTGGACCAGGTGATGGAGGCCCAGCCAAATGCAGTTATCTACGTTCAGTCGGTGGTTCCCATTAACAATCAACGGGCCCGGGAAAAGAAGCTGGGTACATACATCACTAACGAAAAAGTAGCTGAATTTAATGCCGAAATCGTCCGTCTGACCCAGGAAAAAAAGCTGATTTTCCTTAACGTGGCCGAAGGCTTGGTGGACGAAACCGGCCAGGTTCCCTATAACCGCACCACCGACGGGGCCCACTTTACCCGTGACTGGTATAAGCAATGGTACTCTTACATCAAAACCCACACCGTGGACCAAAAAACCTTGGAGGTAGCCCCATGAAAAAAGTTTTGCCTACCCTTGCCCTTCTCTTCCTGCTGGCCGCCTGCGGCGGAGGAACCCCCGCTGACCCATCCCCTGCTCCCAGTGCCACCTCTCTGTCCGCCCAGGAAATGGCCCAGGCCATTCTGAAGGCCGGAACCTTCTCCGAAACACTGGAGGAGGTGGAGCCCCAGGTGGCTTACAGCCTGTATGGCATGGAGCCGAGCGATGTGCTGGATTGTGCCGTTTCCCTCTCCACCGGGGCCACCGCCGAGGAGTGTGCCGTTTTGATTATGAAGGACGAGGATGCGGCCAAGACCGCCCTCACCGCCCTTCAGACCCGCATTGCCGACCAGAAGGAAGCCTTGGCCGACTATCAGCCCGCCGAGCTGGCCAAGCTGGACAAGGCCCTCACCGGCACCCTACCCGCAGCCGAAGGCACCCTGATCTATCTGGTGGTGGCCGAAAGCACCGAAGGGGTCTTGGACGCTATTCAGTCATAATCCTGTCCCCTAACCCCAAGATACAAAAAACCTGCCGGTTCCCACAAAGCTTGGGAACCGGCAGGTTTTTTGGTATGAGGGCAAACCTCATATAAGCTGTTATGGGTTCAAAGTGGCCCGGTATTCCTCTGGGGTTCTGACCCGGCCCACCGCCGACAGGCTCATGCGGCCAAAGTCAAAAATCCGCTGTGCCAACTCCCGCACCTCCTGGGCTGTGACGGCGTTGTACCGCTCCAGCATCTCGTCGGGGGTAGTGATGCTGCCGTTGAGCAGCAGGGACCGGCCCATATGGCTCATGAGGCTCTGGGTGGATTCCAGGCCCATGAGCACGTTGGCCTTGGACTGCTCCCTGGCCCGGTCCAGCTCCTGAGGGGTAATTCCCTCCTCGGCCACCCCCCGCACCACCTCCAGGATGGTACGGATGGCCTGCTCCTCGGTTTCCTTTCCAAGGGCGGTGTAAATGCAGAACAGGCCGGTGTCCGCATGACCCGAGCCGTAGGAGTAGATGGAATAGCAAAGCCCCTTTTCCTCCCGCACTTTCTGGAACAGGCGGGAGCTCATCCCCGCCCCCAGGGCGGTGGAGAGCAATTGCAGGGCAAACCGCTCCTCCGCCCCATAGGGCAGGGAGGGAAAGGCCAGAGTGAGATGATTTTGCTCGATGGTTTTCTTTTTGGCGGTCACCGCCGGGGTATAGTCCGGGGCCTTGGGGGGCGGGTTCTTCCCTCCGGTCAGGCCCCCAAACTCCCCCTCCAGCCGCTCCACGTCCTGCTGGGTAAAGCTCCCCGCCAGGGACACCACAATGTCCCCCGGCAGATAGCGGGAGGTCATATAGTCCTTCAAAAAGGAGCCCGTCATGGGGCTAAGGCTCTTTTTGGTCCCCAAAATGGGGCGGGCGAGGGCCTGCTTGGGGTATACCTTGTCATAAAGCTGCTCGGCGCACAGGTCCTCGGGGTTGTCCTCATACATCCCGATTTCCTCCAAAATGACCCCCCGCTCGGTTTCCACGTCCTTCTCGTCAAATTTAGAGCGGAAGAACATATCAGTGAGCATATCGTTCACCCTGGGCAAATGACTGTCCAGGCACCGGGCGTGGAAGCAGGTGCATTCCTTGGTGGTAAAGGCGTTGACCTGGCCGCCGATGGCATCCATCTCCTCAGCCAAGTCGGCGGCCGTGCGGGTAGGGGTGCCCTTAAACACCATATGCTCAATGAAGTGGGTGGCCCCATTTTCCTTGGGGCTCTCCTGGCGGGAGCCGGCCCCTACCCAGAAGCCCAGGGCGGCCGAGCGGTAGCCCTCCATGGGGTAAGTGACAATACGAACGCCGTTTGGCAATGTGCGAATATTGTACATGAGTCTTTATTCCTTTGTAATGGTAGTCCCCAGGGAGCTGGGTGCAAGGGTCTCCAGCAGCAGGGCGTGGTCTGTCTCCCCGCTCATGACGGCCACGGCCCCCACTCCATGCTCCACTGCGTGCAGACAGGATAGGACCTTGGGCACCATACCCCCGCCGATAAGCCCTGTTTCCAAAAGCTCCTCGGCCCGGGCCTTGGTCATGTGGGGGATGAGAGTCTTCTCATTCTGATTATCTACCAAAATGCCGTCCATATCCGTCAGGAAGACCAATTTGTCTGCCCCCAGGGCTTCGGCCACCCGGCAGGCGGCATCGTCGGCGTTGCAGTTGAAGCCTAAACCGTCCTCCCCGGCGGCAATGGGGGAGATAACGGGCAAAAAGCCCCCATCCAACAGGGTGGTCACCAACCCGGGGTCCACGGCGGTAATCTCTCCCACCCGGCCCAGAGCCGGGTCCTTGCACCGGGCGGTGAGCAGGCCCCCGTCCTTGCCCGAAATGCCCACCGCCTTCACGTTCAGCCCCCGGAAGGCGGTGACAATGGCCTTGTTCACCTTGGCCGACAGGGCCATTTCGGCCACGGCCAGGGTCTCCTCATCGGTGACCCGATAGCCCTTTTCAAATCTGGTTGGCACTTGCAGCTTGGTGAGCAGGGCCGAAATGTCCTTCCCGCCCCCGTGTACCAGCACCATTCTGGCCCCCACCGTCCGCAGGGCGGCCACATCGGCCAAAATGGTGTCGGTGGCCTGTCCCCCCAGGGCCGAACCGCCGTACTTCACCACCATGGTTTTACCCTCGCACCCCTTCAGGGTGGGCAGGAGGGAGAGCAGGCTCTTGACCTTTTCCATTCCATCCAACCCGTGGCGCACGTCGTAATCGTGAAGGTATTCCTTGGTATAGGCCACATCCGAGGGGCACTCCACATACTCGGTGCCCCGCTTCTGGCGGGTTTCGGCCCCCTTGCCCGTGAGCAAAATCACCGTGGGAACCTCACTGCTGAACACGGCCTGACGAATGGCCTCCCCCCGGTGGGGCTGGATGGAATATTGACAGCCCTGCCCCTCCACATGACCGGCAATCTCCCGGCAGATGGCCACGGTATCCTCTTCCCCCGAGTCCTCCTCGGTGAGGATGACCAAGTCGGAGTTTTGCCCCGCAATCTCCCCCAAATCCTTCCGCCGGGCCAAAGCCTTTTTCCCCGGACAGCCAAAGACGGTGACCATCCGCCGACCGGGATACTCCTCCTTCACCGACTGGAACAGCTTCTGGAAGGACAGGCGGTTGTGGGCATAGTCCACAATGGTAATCACCCGGTTGTCGGCATTGGTATAAATCTCCATCCGGCCGGGAACCCGGGCCTTCATGAGCCCCACATAGATGCACTGCTCAGGAATGCCCAGCCCCTCGCACACGGCGATGGCACACAGGGCGTTCTGCACGTTGAAGAGCCCCGGCATGGTCAGGCGAAATTCCCGGAAAAACCGGGGGGTCTTTACCTTAAACAAAATATCGTGGCCGCTTTTCACCACCTGGGAGCCATAAATGGTGGCCGACGGGTCCTGCTGGGAAAAGGTAATCACCCTTGGGGATCCCTTGGCCGCCTCCAGCACACGGCTAGAATGGTCGCTGTCCAGGTTGACCACCGCCAGGTCACTGTGCTCAAAAATCCGCAGTTTGGAGGCAAAATAATCCTCAAAATCGGGATGCTCGATGGGGGAAATATGGTCCTCCCCAATGTTTAGGAAGGCGGCGGCGGCCAGACGCACCCCCACCATACGGTCGTACTTCAAGGCCTGGCTGGACACCTCCATGGTCAGATACTCCATCCCCACCGAGGCGGCGTTGGCCAGGTGCCGTTCCAGGTCCAAAGGCTCGGGGGTAGTGAGATGGCTTTCAAACCGCTCCACCCCGTCATAGGTATCGATGGAACCGATTACCCCGCTTTCGGGGCCTTTTTTCCCGGCTTCGTATTCGTCAAAAATATACTTTAGGTAATATGAGGTGGAAGATTTACCCTTTGTACCGGTAATGCCTACCACATTCAGCTTTTTGGAGGGGCTGTTGTAGAAGTGGTCGGCAAAGATAGCCATGACCCGGCGCACATCGGTGACGGCGATGCGGGGGGCGGGCACCTGGGGAAAGTCCTGCTCGGAGAGGTAGGCAAAAGCCCCCTTCTTGACCGCATCCATCAGATACTCGGCCTTGAAGTGGGCCCCCTTTACGATAAACAGGGTCCCGGGCACCACATTCTGGGAGTCGCAGGACACCAGCTCCACCGGCCGGGTCAGGTCGGCCCCCACGGGGGCGGACTGAGCCAGCAGGTTGTTGCACTGAAGCAGTTGCAGATAGGCCCCCAGGGGGTCGTGTTTTTGTTGTATCATGATACACCTCGTAAAAGCATTTTGCCGCTTGCAAGCGGCGGAGAAAAGAGATTTCGACCCCTGCGGGGGTCGAGGAGCGATGGCCGGCCGCCGGCCAAGCGTCCACCATTTCTTTTTTGTCTTGTCAAAAAAGAAAGGTTGGCCCAAAGAAAAAACCGTGGCACTACCCGCCCCTGGTCAAGTCTACCGATGGTGCTGTGCCCGCCTCCGGCGGTCAAGGGGCCTGCGCAACGCACGCTTTAGCTCCTGCAACATAGAAAGATCCTCAAAAACGAAACCGTCCAGCCCCCGCAACATAGGAAGGCCCGCAAAAATCTCCCGCCAGCCCCCCAATACGAAGCGGGAGATTTTATATTTGCACAGATAGTGCGGAGCACGTCGGGAGATGCAGGAACTCGGCAGAGATGGGGGGCGGTGAATAGAGCGTTAGCACTACGGAGTGTTCGCCTTATTTTCTTTGGAAATCCAAAAGGCTTTTCTTTTCGGAAAA
>CAZHWK010000141.1:0-5414 GCA_964536405.1 uncultured Oscillospiraceae bacterium | reverse complement strand
CCTTGGTGGATTCCAAGTAAAAATAGCGATATATGGCAAAATTTTTGCCAAAAGGACGGGTGCATGGACGTTTCAGAAAGGCTCTAATAGGTCGGTTTTCCTTTTCTTACCACCCATACCATACCATAAGGCGGAAACTTCGTCTACTTTTTTCTGCCAGAGAGGGTAGACTGCACCCGTACAGCAGACCTTGGAAGGGAGTTTTTTCAGATGACCCGCACCCGCAGGACCCCTTCCACAGCGTTCAGGTCGTGAACCACCGTTTCGGGAATGTCGCTGTTCACGTCAAAGAGGGAGTAGGCATAGGCCCCCGCCGACTTGTTCATCATGTTTTCGATATTGACCCCATCCTTGGCAAAGATGGGCATGATGGTGGTCAGCATACCGGGGGTGTTGCGGTGGATGATGCAGATGCGGGCCTTGCCGCTGCGTTCCAGCACCACGGTGGGCAGGTTGACGGAATTTTTGATGTTGCCGGTGGTGAGGTAGTCGTCCATCTCCTGGGCGGCCATGAGGGCACAGTTGGCCTCGCTCTCCACCGTGGTGCCCCCCAGGTGGGGGGTGGCCACCACGCCGGGGACCTTCACATTCTCGGCGGTTGGGAAGTCGGTGATGTAGCGGGCCACCTGGCCGCTTTTCAGGGCGGCCAGAATATCTTCATCCTTGACCACCTCACCCCGGGCATAGTTGATGATGCGAACACCGGGCTTCATCTTGGCGATATTTTCGGCGTTAATCAGCTCCCGGGTTTCCTCGGTCAAGGGGGTGTGGATGGTGAGGTAATCGCAGTTTTTCAGCAGGGTGTCCAAATCGTCCACCCGCCGGACACTGCGGGAAATTTTCCAGGCTGCATCCACCGACAGATAGGGGTCATAGCCAATGACCTCCATCCCCAGTTTCACGGCGATGTTGGCCGTCATGCCCCCCACGTTGCCCATGCCGATCACCCCCAGGGTCTTGCCCCAGTATTCCGGCCCGGCAAACTGCTTTTTCACCTTCTCCATGGCCACCTCAATGGGCACTTCGGGGTCGTTGTAGCCATAGACCCAGTTCAGGCTTCCCATCACATCCCGGGAGGCCATGGTCAGGGCAAAGACGAACAGCTCCTTCACGCCGTTGGCGTTGGCCCCGGGGGAGTTAAAGACCACGATGCCCTGCTCGGTGCATTTGTCCAGTGGGATGGTGTTAACCCCAATGCCCGCCCGGGCAATGCAGAGCAGTTCGGGGTTGAAGTTGTATTCATGCAGGTTGGTGGCCCGGACAAAGATGGCATCCGGGTTTTCCATGTCATCGGCCAGGGTATATCGCTCAGGCCGCAGAATTTCCTTGCAGGCAGGGGAAATATGATTTAAAGTTTTGACCTTGAACATAACACTACACATTCCTTTCAAATTCAGTGATCAACTCACATAGCCGCTCCACGCCCTCCATGGGCATGGCATTGTAGATGGAAGCTCTCATTCCACCCACCGAGCGGTGGCCCTTCAGATTGGTGAACCCGGCCTCCCCGGCGGCGGCGGCGAAGGCCTTGTCCACATCCTCACTCTCACTGCGAAAGACCACGTTCATGTCTGAGCGGGAACCGGGCGCCACCGGGCAGGAAAAGAGTTTGGAGGCTTCCAGCGTGTCATAGAGCAGCTTAGCCTTGCACTTTTTGATTTGCTCCATCCCGGCCACGCCGCCCTGCTCCTCCAGCCAGTCCAGCACCAGACCCAGCATATAGATACACCAGCAGGGGGGCGTGTTATACATGGAGTCCTTTTCCACCATGGTCTGATAACTCAGCATCAGGGGGGTATAGGGCAGGTGGCGGCCCACCAAGTCCCGCCGCAGAATGACCACGGTCAGTCCGGCAGGAGCCATATTTTTCTGTGCCCCGGCAAAAATAATGCCATACTTAGACACATCCACCGGCCGGGACAGGATGTTGGAGGACATATCGCACACCAGGGGGACATCCCCGGTGTCAGGAATATACTGCCACTCGGTTCCGTAAATGGTATTGTTGGCGCAATAGTAAAAATAGGCGGCCTCCCGGTCCGGGGTGAGGGCCGACTGGGGCGGGATATAGGTGTGCCCCCGCTCTGCCGAAGAGGCGGCCACCTGCACCGTGCCGTACTTTCCCGCCTCTTTGGCGGCCACCTGAGCAAAATTCCCGGTCAGGGCATAATCGGCCTTTCCGCCTTCCCCCATCAGGTTTAGGGGCACGGCGGAAAACTGGGTGGAGGCACCTCCCTGCAAAAAGAGGATTTCATAGTCCTCGGGGATGCCCAGGGCACGGCGTAGCTTGGCCTTGGTCTGGTGGAAGATGGCATCGAAGGTACTAGATCGATGGCTCATCTCCATCACGGACATACCGGAGCCTCGGTAGTTCGTGATTTCTGACCCGGCCCGCTCCAGCACGCTCAGGGGAAGCATGGAAGGGCCGGCTGAGAAGTTGAATACTCTTTTTTCCATCGTCATACCTTCTTTACTTTAGTGTGATAAATTACATTATAGGTCTTCCCCGTGGTTCTGTCAATGAAAGTGGACGCTTTCCCGCTGTCAGATTTGCCAGAAAAATCTGCAAAAACTTCTCCACATTTTATACAATATATGATACAATGAAAAGAGTATAGCATTTACATTTCAACCTAGGGAGAGAGAGCTTATGACATTACTGAAAATCCGTGACCTGCTTGGCGCAACCGTTTTATGCGGGGAGGAATTCCTGGACAGGGAGGCCGTGTCCGCCTGCGCCAGCGACTTTATGAGCGATGCCCTGGCCTATGTGAAGGACCAGGCCGTTCTCCTGACCGGAATGGTCAATCCCCAGGTGGTGCGTACCGCCGACATGCTGGATATGCAGTGCATCATCTTCGTCCGTGGCAAGAAGCCCAGCGAGGAAATTCTGGAGCTGGCCCGGGAGCGCTCCATGGTAGTGATGAGCTGTGACATCCGTATGTTTATTGCCTGCGGCCTGCTGTACAGCAATGGCCTGGCGGGGGAATAAGCCCATGGAACCCATTAAGCTGAAATATGATGTGGACGCCGGGGACCTTTCCCGGGCCGGTGAGGCGTCCAGCAAAATGAAAATGACCCTTCGCAAGCTGGGCATCCCGGCTGACCCCATTCGCCGGGCTTCCATCTGCATGTACGAAGGAGAAATCAACATGGTCATCCATGCCAACGGCGGGGTGGCCGAGGTGGTGGTCACCATGGACGACATCACCATTCGCCTGGCCGATACCGGCCCCGGCATCCCAGATCTTGACAAGGCCATGAGCGAGGGCTGGACCACCGCCGGAGATGTGGCCCGTGGGCTTGGCTTCGGTGCCGGCATGGGCCTGCCCAACATGAAGCGGTATTCCGACGATATGTGGATTGATACCACCGTAGACATCGGCACCACCGTCACCATGAAAATCAAGGTCAATTGACCCAATTTAGAAGGAAAGGGGGTGTCTCCCGGCGTGGATAAGCACTCGGTCATCATGCAGGAAAACCGCTGTCTGGGTTGCACCACCTGCATCAAAGATTGTCCCACCGATGCCATCCGGGTCCGTAACCGGAAGGCCTTTATCCTGGAGGACCGGTGTATCGACTGCGGAAAATGCGTTCAGGTCTGCCCCCACAAGGCGGTGCGCTCGATCTGTGACCCCTTTTATCAGTTGGGGCAGTACAAGTACACCGTCGCCCTGCCGGAACCCGCCCTGTTCGGCCAGTTCCACAACCTGGACGACCCCAACATCGTGCTGGGGGGACTTTTGAAGCTTGGCTTTGACGACGTGTTTGAGGTGGCCGCCGCCGCCGAGTTGCTGTCCGATCTGGCCCGCCGTGACTTTACGCCCAACCGCCCCTCCCCTCGCATCACCTCGGCCTGCCCCACCGTGCTGCGGATAATTCGGATGCGGTTTCCCAAGCTCATCCCCCACATTGAGCCGGTTCTGCTCCCCATGGAGCTGGCCGCCCTGCTGGCCCGGGAGGAAGCGGTAAAGAAAACCGGCCTGACCCCTTCGGAAATCGGCCTGTTTGCCATTGTCCCCTGTGCCGCCAAGGTCACCACTGCCCATGCCCCCATGACTCTGCCGGGGGCCGTGCTGGACGGGGCACTTGCCATCAACGATGTGTACTTAAAGCTCCTCTCCCCCATGAAGGAGGTGGCCCAAAATCCTCCCTCCCTGTCTCGTACCGGAGCCTTGGGCCTTACCTGGGGCTACTGCGGAGGGGAATCTGCCGCCCGGCTGGAACCCAACTATGTGGCGGTGGACGGCATTGACAATGTCATCCGCATCCTGGAGGAAATTGAGGACGGCCGCCTGCCCGATGCCGACTTTGTGGAGCTGACCGCCTGTGTGCAGGGCTGTGTGGGGGGCTGCCTGAACGTGGAGAACCCCTATGCCGCCAAAATGCGCCTGACCCACCTGGCCCACAAGCGGCCCCAAAAATGCAACACACTTGCCTTTACCCCCGGCACCCCCCGGCTGGCCCGCTTTCAGCGGGAGCTGGAGTATATTCCCGCCTTTCAACTGGACAGCGACCGGGGGGCCGCCATGGAAAAGCTTTTGAAAATTGACCAGATTATGGAGGCCCTACCCGGTTTGGACTGCTCCTCCTGTGGGGCACCCTCCTGCCGGGCCCTGGCCGAGGATGTGGTGCTGGGCCGTGCCAGCCTGGAGGACTGCATCTTCAAGGTGCGGGAGCGGATGCGCAGTATGTCCGACGATGCCGACAGCTATCTTCCCGCCCCTTTCCGCCACAAAATGCAGGTCAGCGACCGATGAGGTGAAGGTTATGACGGTATCCAAACTGTGTAGCGACATGAATTTGTGTTGCTTTATCTGTCCCGACCTGGAGCGGGAGGTAACCGGCGGCTATGCCGGGGACCTCCTCTCTTGGGTCATGGGCCGGGCACAACCCGACTCGGCCTGGCTGACCATCATGTCGGGGGTCAACGTGTGTGCCGTAGCCCTTTTGTCCGATGTGGCCTGCGTCATCCTCACCGAGGGGGTAACCCCCGATGCCGACCTGCTGGCCCGGGCCGAAGTCCAAGGGGTAAATGTGCTGGGCACCCAGCAAAGTACCTTTGATACGGCGGCCGCCCTTAAGGCTTTGTTGGCGTAGGCCGTTCCGGCCCAAGGGAAGAGATTTCGCTCTTTGCGAAGAGCGATGAAACGTGCCGTGACCCACGGCAGGGGCCAAACGACTTTTCTTTTTCCGAAAAGAAAAGCCTTTTGGATTTCCAAAGAAAATGGAGCGAACACTCCGGGGTGCTAGTTTCCTATTCACCGCCCCTGCATATCTGACAGGTCTACGCACCCCCAGACGCACTCCGTGCTACCTTACAATAATGGAAACGGTTTGCTTCGTATCGGGGGGCTGGCGGGAAATTTTTGCGGGCCTTCTTACGTTGCGGGGGCTGGCAAGTCTAGTTT
>CAZHWK010000140.1:0-5425 GCA_964536405.1 uncultured Oscillospiraceae bacterium | reverse complement strand
CAAAAAATGCCGTTGCCTTCGGCAACCTGTTTTTTTGTCTTCGGTCTAGCTTAGCTCCCCTATGGGCCTATCCTGCGCACTTTGGTGTCATGCTCCGGATTAGGCCCGCTTTTCGGGGTAATAAACTCTCCGACTTCGCAAAAATTTCCCGTCACCCCTGGGCAATGTCAAATTTTCGCATCCGCTCCGAGGTCTATCCCCCAGGTGTGCCTATCCTCCGCACTTCGTTTTAATTCGCCACCTTGACCATAGAAAATCTCAAAACCTTATCGCCGTTGAGGAACCCGGTCTGGAAAACCTCCACGATGGTGTTTTCCTCGGCGGCTTCGTCCTCCACATGCATGACGGCGTTGTGGTAGGTGGGATCAAAGGGTTTGCCCAAGGCGGGAATTTCGGTGACACCGAGCTGTTCCAAAATTTTCTTCAGCTCGTTCATGGTCATCTCCACGCCCTTGGCATACGCTTCGTCGGTGCAGGCAAGCTTCAAAGCCCGTTCCAGATTGTCATAGACCGGAAGCAGGGCCAGAATGGTGCTGCCTTTGGCCTCGGCCCAGATGGCTTCCTTTTCCTTCTGACTGCGCTTGCGGAAGTTGTCATACTCGGCGGCCAGACGGAGGTAAGCTTCCTCCTTACCGGCCAGATCCTGCTTGAGGGCATCCAAATCAGTGGAATGGGGAGCCTCGGCTTCTGCCGCAGGGGAGGTGTCGGTTTCGGGGGTCTGGACGACCTCTTCGTCTTCGGCAGCGGGTTTGGTTGCTTTCTTACTCATGGGTTTTTACTCCTCCTTATCGCCGTGGGGCAGTTCCTGCTGCCCGAACAGACGGGCCAGACCATCCGCAAAGCAGGACAGCCGGGCGGTGACTTTGGCATAATCCATCCGTGTGGGCCCCACCACACCGATAACTCCCCGCATTCCATCCCCGATGTCATAGCTTGCCATGACCACGCTGGTGTCCTGCAGGGCGGCGGCCACGTTTTCCGGGCCGATGAGAATGTTGGTGCGTGCCCCTTGGGGCAGGGGCAGGTTGCTTAAATCTTCTTCCTCAGAGAGAAAACTCATCAAAGGTTCAGCCCGGTCCAAACTGCGGTATTCCGGGTGGGAGAGCAGGCTGGTAATACCGGCCGTGTGAACCGAGTGGGTGGATTGCTCCTGCAAAACCTCCATCCCAAAGGATACCACGAGGGAGATAAGACCATAGGCTTCTCCGGCGGCGTGGGAGGCTACCCGCATGAGTTCGGGGGTAATTTCCTCCAGAGTCAGCCCGGTGAAGGTGGTGTTGAGCAGGGTGTTTAAAAGGCCCAGCTGGGCTTCGTTTAAGTCCGAGGGCAGGCGCATCAGCCGGTTTCGGACCACGTTGTTGTCGGTCATAAGCACGGCAATAAAGGAGTTGCGTTCCACCATCAGAAGGTCAAACCGCCGAATGGTTACCTGGGACGCTCCCGACGCAAGGGCAAAGGTGGGGTAGCGGGTGAGTTGGGATACAATACGTCCGGCCTGGTCAATGACCTTATCCAGCTCCTGCATTTTTAAATGAAGGGATTGCTGGATACGCTGGGTTTCCAATTCGCTCAGGCGGTGGGCCGCCATCAGCTCATTGACATAAAGTCGATAGCCCTGGGGGGAGGGGATGCGTCCGGCCGAGGTATGGGGCTGTTCCAAAAAGCCAAGGGACTCAAGGTCGGCCATCTCGTTGCGGATGGTGGCCGAGGAAATATCCAGCCCTGCCGACTCGGCAATGGACTTCGAGCCAACCGGCTCGGCCGTGGCAATATAGTTTTCGATGACGGCACGAAGAATTTTCTTTTTGCGCTCTGAAATATCCATGACCGTCACCTCAATTCTGTGGTTGATTTTTTGTCATGCTATGCACCCTCCGCAACGGCGTCTAAGCCCCTGCGACTGCGCAAGCCGTTTTTAGGCTTATCGCCTAAAAGCCGTTCGCTCCGCTCCGGGTCTTAGTCACCTGCTCCCGGGTGCTCCGCACTTCGTGGTTAGCACTCATTATCCTCGAGTGCTAAAGATAATGTACCACCAGCCCTTAGAAAAGTCAAGGCTTCCACTTGTAAATTAAATGTGAACGGAAAAAAGCCGGGCCTTTTTTGCAAAGACCCGGCCGGAGTGCCAAAATAGGAAGGGAGAAATTTAATCGGTGCTGGGCAGGGTCACATCCCGAATCCAGGTGCCGGTGCGGAACCGACGCACACCGAAAATGAATTTGACCAGATTTTCCGAAAAGGTGGCCAGATAGACCCAGAAAATACCAATTTGAAACACCAGTCCGGACAGGGCTGCCAGAGGGATGGAGCATAGCCACAGGGGAAGCACATCCAGCAGGGCGGCCCCCCGCACATCCCCGCCTCCACGAAGTACCCCGACGATGTTGGTGGCATTAAAGGAGCGGATGGAGAGGAAGGTACAGGTCATGGTAAGCATCATGGAGGAGATGGAAGCGGCCTTGGGGGAAAGGCCGAAGAGGGGGTACACATAGGGCACCATCAGGGTGGGGATAAGCAAAAGCATGAGTGCTCCCACCACAAGCCCCGCCAGGAAGGCCACGGTATTGAGGGCTTGTCCCACTTCAAAGACGGTTTCCTTCCGTCCGGCCCCGATTTCACGTCCCACAATAATGGCGGTGGTGCCGGCCACGGCAAAAACCGCCACGGTGCAGATTTTTTCCATGTTGCCCGAGATGGCGAAGGCGGCCAAAATCTCCTTGGAGCCCTCCATATGGCCCATAATGGTGGGATAAATGCTGGTACCAAGGCCCCACAGGGTTTCATTGAGCACCACGGGGGTGGAGTACCGGGCGAATTTCGCCAAAATTTCCTTACCCGGCCGCAGGAGAAGGGCGGGCTTCAGATGAAACCGCTTATTGAACAGGGCATAGGCCCCCATGACGAAAAAGCCGATGATGCGGGCAATCAAGGTGGCCAGAGCACCCCCTTCCACCCCCAAAGCGGGGGCACCCAGGTTGCCGAAAATCAGCACCCAGTTTAAAAAGGTATTGCTCACCATGGCCACGCTGAGCAGATAGAGGCCCAGCTTGGGGTTTTCCATGCTCCGGTGGGCAGCCACATAGACCTGGGTCAGCCCATCGAAGAGGTAGGAAAAGCCTACAATCCGGGCGTACCGGGCGGCCACGGCCACCACCTCGGCATCGTTGCCGAACAGGCTCATGAAAGGCCCGGCAAAAAAGAACATCCCAAGGGCGAAGAGGGTGGCAATGCCACCAGAGAGGTAAAAGCCGATGCCAATGACACGGTTAATGGTGTCGGTATCCCCCTTGCCCCAGTGCTGACTGATGAGAACCGAGGAGCCGCTCTGAATGCCAAAGACCAGTAGCATCATGACAAAAATGGGGATATTTGCCATGGTCACCCCGGCCAGTGGGGTTTCCCCCAGGGTGCCAATCATAAAGGTATCCACCAGGGCCAGGGAGTTGGTAATTAAATTTTGCAGAATGATGGGGATGGCCAAGCCAATCATGTTCGAGTAAAACAAGCGGCCCCTCTTTAAGTAAGAAAACACAAATTACCTCCCGATTAGGGTTTGTTGAATGTCTTGCAGTCCGGCCAGAAAGGCATCGGCCTCCTCCCGGGTGGAGGAGGGGGAGAAGGAAACCCGCAGCACCCCCATCAGCACCTTGGGGTCAAGGCCAAGGGCGGCAAAGACATGGCTGGGCTTGCCCCGGTGGCAGGCCGACCCTGCCGAAACATAGATGCCCCTGTCCCCCAAGGCCCGCACCACGGGCTGGCTGGGGTAACCGGGCAGAGAGAGGGCCAGAATGTGGGGGGCATCCCCCCGGCTAATCAGTTCCACCCCATCCATACAGGCCAGCCGGTCGGCTGTGTAGTTCTTGACCGCCCGAATTTTTTCGGCATCGTCAGGCTGCCAGGCCCCTACGGCGGCAGCAAAGGCGGCGATTTGGGCGGTTGGCTCGGTGCCGGGGCGCAGGCCGCTTTCCTGCCCGCCCCCCAGCAGGAGGGGACGTACCTTTTTTTGCAGGTCACGGCGGATATAGAGGGCGCCGATGCCCTTGGGGGCCATGACTTTGTGGCCGCTGACCGAGAGGAAGTCACACCCCAGCTCCTTGGGGGTGAAGGGGACCTTCAAAAAGCCCTGAACCGCATCCACATGGAGCAGAGCGGCCGAGCGGGCGGCCCGAATGGCCCCCGCCGCCTCTTTCGCAGGCAGGATGGTGCCCAGTTCGTTGTTGACCAGCATCATGGACACCAGGGCGGTGTCGGGCCGAAGGGCGACGGCCACGGCCTGGGGGGCAATCCGGCCCTGCCTGTCGGGCTTCAGATAGGTGACCTCATAGCCTTGGGCGGTCAGGGCCTTCAGGGGCTCCAGCACGGCGGCGTGCTCCACGGCGGTGGTGATGATGTGCTTGCCCACCCGGCGGTTTAGGTCCAGTGCGGCCGAAATGGCCCAGTTGTTCCCCTCGGTGCCGCAGGAGGTGAAAAAGATTTCCTGAGGGGTACATCCCAGGGTGGCGGCAATGACAGCACGGTCGCTCTCCCGCCGCTGGCTGGCGGCCCTGCCCAGGGGATACCCGGAGGAGGGGTTGCCAAAGCCTTCGGTCATGACCTCCAAAGCGGCCTGAGCGGCTTCGGGGCGAACCGGCGTGGTGGCGGCGTGGTCCAAATAAATCGGCATGGGTGGGCCTCCTAATGTCTTATGTTCATACATCACGATGAAGGGATGATGCTTGTATAACGGGGGGATTAAATAAAATGGGGACGTTTATTTTATCCGTTGTGTAATCAGTTGAATTCGTCTTGCCAAAGCACATTTATGCTCAACCTTGGCTGTATCAATCGTAATGGCATCGCCAACCATAAAATCGCTATATTCTAAATCCTGCGTTTCCAAGGTTTGATTATCTGCATAGATGTAGTATACGTTGTCCCCTTCCAGGTTTATATAGCATTTGTCGCCTAATACGCTATTATGGTCCAAGCTTTTCACCGTAAAGCCCTTTAATTCGGAATTTATCGAAACAATTTCGGCATTCAGTCCAACATAGCCTGTTACCTCATTTTGGTTGCAAGCAACAAGTGTGATCATTAGAGTGAGGGTAAGGGCCAAGTATGCTATCTTTTTCATAAAACACACTCCAATCAAATATTGAGTAACGGTCAGTTACATGTATCGTTCTGGCACTACTATACCACAAGGACAGATGTTCTTGCAATTATCATAAAGTACAAAGGTTCTTTCCGAGGGGGTAAGAACAATACGGCCTGCGGGCCGTGGGGGGCGACCCCTGCGGGGGGCGAGGAACGATGGCCGGCCGCCGGCCAAGCGTCCACCATTTCTTTTTGTCATGCTGCGAACCCTCCGCAACGGTCAACTGCTCAACACTCCGCAAAAACACCCCAGGGTGGCTTCTCTTGCCCCTTTGGGGCAATTCACCTTCTA
>CAZHWK010000139.1:0-5426 GCA_964536405.1 uncultured Oscillospiraceae bacterium | reverse complement strand
CGGGGCGGGCTGAACTGGGGGGGGGGGGCGTGGGGGTGGAGATGGAAGGGGGCTTTACCGCCACGTGAAACACACACCAGGCGGCCACAATCAAAGTGGAGATGCACACAAGAAAAATATAAAGTCCAAACAGCACACGCATGAGGGGAGAGCGGCGGCGTTTCTGCTTTTTTGGTGTTTGTTGTAATCGTGTTGCCAAGAGAATTCGTCCTCCTTCCAAAAATCCAGATTTTAGTCTATCAAATTTGAAGGAAGCTGGCAACCACAAAGCGGTAACACTTTTTCAATCTTTAGAAAAACGTCAGAAAAAGGGGGCGGATGGGCCGCCCCCTTTTCCTATTCCACGGTTTTGCGGCACAGGCAGGCTGCCGTCAGGCCGGTAACCGCTGCCAGCAGCTCGGCCAGCAGGTTGTTTTGCTGGTCCAGTGCGGCCAGGATAGCGGTGTCGTCCCATTCCGGCATACAGCAGTTGCAGCCGCAACCACAGCCACAGCCGCAGCCGCAGCCATTCGGCACGGTAGGGATGGGATTGGTGTACCGACACATATCGGTGTTTTCCAGTGCCTCACGGCGGGTGCGTAAAAAATCCTCCCGGTTGAGGGGGATGGTATCGGCGGCCATGCGGTCGCAGGGACATCTCCCAGTTCGAGCCATAGTGTCAACCCTCCATTTCTGTACCATCCTATGCCGGAACAGCCAATTTGCCCGCTCCTATGCTTGACAGAAGGAAAAAATTCGGATATACTTTATTTGTCTCAAATGAGACGAAAAAGGAAGAAAGAGGAGGAAATAAGTGGAAGAAGAAGGAAAAACCATTTTACGCTGTCCTCTTTTTCAAGGGATAGAGTCCAAACAGGTCAAAATGGCACTGGATGGGCCGGGATGCCAAAGAAAAACCGTTCAAAAAGGGACGGTCATTTACGACCCCCAAGCCTTTGAACGGCAGCTTGGCATTCTGGCAAGAGGAAAGATTGCGGTCAGCAAGGGCAGTCTGCCGGTCAGCCTGCTGGGGCCGGGAGATATGTTTGGGGCGGCCGCCCTTTATAATGAAGAGCCTGACTATGTGACCACCCTCACCGCCAAGACCGACTGTACCCTCCTGTTTCTGACCCAGGAAAAGGTGGACGAGCTGTTGGGCCGCTGGCCGGAAATGCGGCGAAATTATATTGGCTATCTCTCGGGCCGCATCCGCTTTTTAAGCGGTAAGGTGGAGGAACTGGCCGGACCGACGGCGGAGGACAGGGTCCTGCGCTATTTGGCCGCCCATGGGCGGGAGGGGGCCTTTACCCCCGATTGCTCCTGGACAGAACTGGCCGGACGGCTGGGGATGGGACGGGCCTCCCTCTACCGGGTTTTAGACGAATTGGAACGACAGGGAACCCTCCGCCGGGAGGGGAAAACCCTACGATGGAAAGGATGAACGTAATGAAGAAAAGACTGCTTGCCCTGGCTTCCGCCGGGGCCATGACTCTGGCTCTGTTGGCCGGATGCACCCCCAAGAGTAGACCTACCCCCACCCCCGAGGTGCCTACTCCCACTCCAACCGCAGCCACAACCCAAACCCCGGACAGCCGGGAAACCGTAAAAATCGGGGTCATCAACGGCCCCACCGGCATGGGGGCGGCCCAGCTCATGGCCCTCAGCGAGCTGGGGGAAACCCGGAACAGCTATGAATTTACCATTTTTACCGACAATCAGCAGGTCACCGCCGCCCTTACCAATGGGGAGGTGGATGTGGCCGCTATGGCCAGCAACGTGGCCGCCAACCTCTACCACAAGACCGATGGGGGCATCCAGATGGCCGCCGTCACCGGCCTTGGGGTGCTGAAAATTTTGCAGGCCGGGCTTGAGCCGGGAGAAGCGACCATCTCCTCCCTGGCTGAGCTGAAGGGCCAGACCATTTACGCCATGGGCCAGGGGGCCAACCCCGAGTATGTGCTGAACTACCTGCTCACCGAAAGCGGTCTGAACCCCGAAAGCGATGTGGATATTCAGTTCATGACCCCCGAGGAGGTCACTCAGGGTCTGCTGTCGGGCAAGACCAAGTTTGCCATGCTTCCCGTTCCGGCGGCCAACGCTGTGGCGGCCAAGAGCATGGCACCCTCCCATAGCGGACGAATGGTCCACCCGGCCCTGGACCTGAACGACGTGTGGAATGAAACCACCTCGGAGGGGAAGCTGACCATGAGTGCCCTGGTGGTACGCAGCCAGTTTGCCAAGGAGCATCCCGAAACGGTGCGGGTTATGCTGGAAGAGTATGGGGCCTCCATCGACTACATGACCGACCCGGAAAATCTGACCCTGTCCACCGACTTGAACCCCGCCAAGCTGCTGGAAAAATATGAGCTGGTGCCCGCCGTGGTGGCTCAGCAGGCCCTGGAGCAGGCCAACCTGACCTTCATCACCGGGGGGGACAATATGCGGGATGCCATCCAGGGCTATTATGAGGTTCTTTATGCCGCCAATCCGGCTTCCATCGGTGGTGGTATCCCCGATGACGGCTTCTATTTTGAGTAAGCTGGGAAAAGCTGCTCTGGAGGTCCTGATCCCCCTTGGGTTCTGGCTGGCCCTTTGGGCTTTAGCCGCCCATTGGGTGGGCCTTGCCTATGTTTTGCCAGGCCCGGGAAAGGTGCTGGCGGTTTTTGCCTCCCTGGCCGTCACCGGGCACTTTTGGAGTACCGTTGTGCTTTCCCTGGGCCGTATCTTTTTCGGTATTCTTCTGGGGGCGGTCTGCGGAGGGGCATTGGCCCTGGTGACAGCGGCCAGCCCCTGGGCCTATCGCATCATGGCTCCGGCGGTCAAGGTGGTGCGGGCCGTGCCAGTGGCCTCCTTTATCCTGTTGGTGCTTCTTTGGACCGGGCGGAACTGGGTGCCGGTGGTCATTGCCGCCCTCATGGTTTTGCCAGTGATTTGGAGTGCCGTGGGGCAAGGGCTTGCTTCGGCCGACCCCCAGTTGGTGGAGCTGGCAAAATGCTACCGTTTTGACCGTGGCAAAACCCTGCGCCTTGTCTGGCTTCCTGCTGTGGCCCCTGCCCTCACCGAAGGGCTGGCCACCGCCATGGGCCTGGCCTGGAAGGCCGGGGTGGCCGCCGAGGTCCTCTGTACCCCAAAGCTGGGCCTTGGTACCAGTATCTATCGCACCAAGCTGGACTTGGAAACCCCGGAGCTGTTCGCCTGGACCCTGGCGGTCCTTCTGCTGAGTATGCTCATGGAGAGGGTAGTCCGCCGGGTGCTGAACGGGAGGGGACGGCTATGATTGGACTTTCCAACGTAACGGCCGGCTATGAGGGCCGTACCGTGTTACAGGATTTCTCTCTCACCCTGGCCCCCGAGGGGATTACCGTGCTGACCGGCCCATCGGGGGAGGGAAAAACCACCGTTTTGCGCCTGCTGGCTGGGCTAATGAAGCCCCAGGCAGGGCAGGTCTACCCAGCCAAAGCCCCAGCGGTTCTGTTCCAGGAAAACCGTCTGTTCCCTCAGCGGACGGTGGAACAACACCTGCTGGACGTGATGCCCCCCCAGCGGGCAGGGGAGGTTTCCCAATGGTTGGAGCTGGCCGATTTGAAGGGGGAAGAAAAGAACATGCCCGCCCAGCTTTCGGGCGGCATGGCCCGGCGGCTTGCCCTGGTGCGGGCCATGGCCCTGGGCGGGGATTGCCTGCTTCTGGACGAGCCCTTCACCGGGGTGGATGCCGCCCGGCGGGAGGTTCTGCTGGAGCGGCTGACCCACTGGCCGGTGCCTGTTTTGCTCATCACCCATGACCCACAGGACTGCCAACAGGTGGCCAAGGTGCTTACCCTGTAAACCTGATTTGTCCCAGCATGAAAGGGAATGACAAAAAGAGGGGGCGTGGTATCATACCACGCCCCCTCTTTTTGCAGGCAAAGGTGCCGGACTTTTTCCGAGGCGGATATAGGACGGGCTAGAGCCTTTCTGAAAAGTCCATGCACCCGTCCTTTTGGCAAAAATTTTTCCATATATCGCTATTTTTACTTGGAATCCACGAAGGATTCCAAGTAAAAATAGCTTGTCTGACCAAATTTTTGCTCAAAATTCCAGGCACAGCGACTTTTCAGAAAGGCTCTAGGCTCCATTCCTTGGAAAAGTGGCCTAAGCCGTCACAAAATCCGATTTCAAGGAGTATTTCCCGGAAAATCAAAGGGCTGTATGCGATTGAGCTCTCTGCGCTCACACACCGTCTTCCTTTCGGCGGCGGTAATCTGCATAGGTCATGGGAGGCTCGGCTGTGCTTAGCCGCCCTGCAAGCTTGATGTTCACCAGAAATAAGGTATGGGTAGGAAGCTCCACCACCTGTTCCACCGAACCGGAAAACCAGCTTCGGGCGTGCTGGGTGAGGTAAGGGGCACCGTTGGGGGCCAGGGCGTAAGAAACCTGGGCAAATTTGTCCACCTCATCGCTGGAGCAAGTGCCGAACAGGTCCTCCACCGCCATGTCGGCATCTTGTCCCATGACGGTGATGGCCACCTGGTGGGTTTCCCGCAGAAGCCTGCCAGTGGTGCTGACATGGTTGAAGCAGATTGCCACCAGCCAGGGGTCCTCCGTGAGCTGAAAAACGGTGTTCATGGCCGCCCCCGCCAGCCGCCCATCAGCTCCAACGGTGGAAACAATATAGTTGCCATAGGTGAAATCTAAAAATAAATCCTTATTCATGGCTGTTTACTCCTATAAAAATAGCTCTGAGGGATATTTGCTTGTTGTGTATGGCCCTTCCTGGGTTATGCTTAGTATTTCAGGCCACAGCGGAAAACATCCGCCATTCAGATGGGGTTGTGTCTTGGGGGTTCAAAGCTATAAAAAACGCACTGCATGACAGCAGTGCGTTTTTTATCATGTGTAAGGCTGTCTTAGAAATATCTCTTCAGCTCATCGCTGGCCAAAGAAATATCAGCACTGATGGTGACGGTGAACTTAATGCCGTTTTTCTCGCCAAAGGTATCCAGCCAAGCGAGGAACTTTTCGGTCTGCACATCCACATCGCTGCCTACAATTTTGGTCAGACTGTCGATAAACATATGGGTAGTATCAAAATTACCGGCGTACAGGCCGCAAATAAAGCCCTTGAGTACGTCGTAGTTGGAGATGTCATACTGGCTGGACTCTACCAGACGAATTTTAGAATTGATGTCGTAGGTCAGTTTGTTGCCCTTTTCCATGCAGACAACATGGCCATTTTCGGTGTTTACAGCGGAATTGATGAGTTCAATCATCTGCTTGGTCTTACCGGTACCCTTGACACCCATGATGACACGAACCATAGTGATCACTCCTTATCTTCTGCAACCGGATGGCTACTCGGTTGCTTATATTCATATGTTACCATTTGTTGCTTAAAATTTCAATGATTTTACCACAAATTCACGAAAAATTCATGTGGGGCGTTTATCGTGGATTACAGCCGTTTTTCC
>CAZHWK010000138.1:0-5429 GCA_964536405.1 uncultured Oscillospiraceae bacterium | reverse complement strand
TGCTCCGCCCCCTTGACCGCTGGAGGCGGGTATGGCAGTATCGATAGACTTGACCAGGGGCGGGTAGTGCCACGGTTTTTTCTTTGGGCCAACCCCGGCACGTTTCCTCGCTGTCCACAGACAGCGAAACTTCTCCCCTGTGCCGGAGTGGCGCACATCTGCCCGACCCCCGCAGGGGTCGAAACTCCCCCCCTTGGCCGGCGGTCGGCCATCGCTCCCACGGCCCGCAGGCCGTGTACTCTCGCCGTCCTCAGACGGCGTTCCCTGCCGGGGCACCCCCGGCAGTTTTCTTGCCGTTCGCAAGCGGCAACAGCTTACTCCTGATTGGCGGCGTTGATGATGGCAGTAAAGTCCACGGGCTTCAGGGCGGCTCCGCCGATGAGGCCGCCGTCCACGTCGGGCTGGCTGAGCAGCTCCTGGGCGTTTTTAGCATTCATGGAGCCGCCATACTGGATGGTGACGGCCCGGGCCACACGGGCGCCGTAGAGCTTGCGGACAACGGCACGAATGCCCTCACAGACCTCGCCGGCCTGCTCGGCGGTGGCGGTTTTGCCGGTGCCGATGGCCCAGAGAGGCTCATAGGCGATGACCACACGGCGCATCTTATCGGCGGGAACCCCGGCCAGAGCGGCCTTTACCTGGTAGGTAATCAGCTCCATGGTGGTCTCGGCCTCACGCTCGGCCAGGCTTTCGCCCACACAGACGATGGGGGACAGACCGGCTTCCAGAGCGGCCAGAGTCTTTTTATTTACGGTGAGGTCGGTTTCATTATAATACTGCCGCCGCTCGGAGTGGCCGATGATGACGTACTTGACCCCCACCTCCTTGAGCATTTCGGCGGTAATCTCACCGGTGAAAGCACCGCTCTTCTCATAGTGGCAGTTCTGGGCGCCGATGGAAATGTGGCAGTCCTTAAACAGCCGCACGGCGGCGGGAATGTTCACAAAGGGGACGCAGAGGACGGTTTCGCACCACTTGCCCTTGGGCATCAGAGGGCGAATTTCCTCCGCATACTCCTTCATCTCGGAAACGGTCTTGTTCATCTTCCAGTTTCCGGCGATGATGGTCTTACGGTAACGACGGTTCATAGCAGAAGTTCCTCCTTATTGTCACGCTGCGCTTTGGACGCATGGCCGGTTGGATAAGTCCCTACTGCGCCGAAAATGCCGTCAGTGTGCGCACTGGCCTGTTTTTCGGTCTCCGTAATGCCTTATCCGCCCTATGCGTCTAAGCTCCGCGCTTCTTATTGATCCAAAAGGCAGGCCACGCCGGGCAGCTCCAGGCCTTCCAGGAACTCCAGGCTGGCACCGCCGCCGGTGGAAATGTGGGTGATTTTATCAGCAAAGCCGAGCTGCTCCACAGCGGCGGCACTGTCGCCCCCGCCCACGATGGTGATGGCACCGCTTTCGGCCAGTGCCTTGGCCATGGCACGGGTACCCTCGGCAAAGGCGGGGAACTCAAACACGCCCATGGGGCCGTTCCACACCACAGTGCCGGCATCTTTCACGGCATCACAGAAAATCTCAATGGTCTTGGGGCCGATGTCCATGCCCATGAGGTCAGCGGGAATGTCCCCTTCCACCAAAACGGGCTCGGCATCCTTGGAGAACTCCTTGGCGGCCAGGTTGTCCACGGGCAGGAGGAACTTCACGCCCTTCTCCTCGGCCTTGGCAATCATCTGCTTGGCATAATCCAGCTTATCCTCCTCGCACAGGGAGGTGCCGATTTCAAAGCCCTGGGCCTTTTTAAAGGTATAGGCCATGCCGCCGCCGATGATGATGGCATCGGCCTTTTCCAGCAGGTTATTGATGACGCCAATCTTATCGCTGACCTTGGCCCCGCCCAGCACGGCCACGAAGGGACGCTTGGGATTGTTCAGGGCCCCGCCCATAATCTCCAGCTCCTTCTGAATGAGGAAGCCGGACACGGCGGGCAGGTAAGCGGCCACGCCGGCGGTGGAGGCATGGGCACGGTGGACGGTGCCGAAGGCATCGGACACATACAGCTCGGCCATATCGGCCAGGGCCTTGGCAAACTCGGGCTTATTCTTCTCTTCCCCGATGTCAAAACGCAGGTTCTCCAGCAGGAGGATTTGGCCGGGCTGAAGCGCAGCGGCCTTGGCGGTGGCGTCGGGGCCGATGGTGTCGGCGGCAAAAATCACGTCCTTGCCCAGCAGCTCGGAAAGACGCTTGGCCACGATAGAAAGGCTCAGAGCGGGCTTCACCTCACCCTTGGGCTTACCCAGGTGGGAGCAGGCGATGACGGCGGCGTTCTGGTCCAGCAGATACTGGATGGTGGGCAGAGCGGCCCGGATGCGCTTGTCGTCGGTAATGGCACCGGTGGCCTTATCCTGGGGGACATTGAAGTCGCAGCGCAGCAGGACCTTCTTACCCTTGACGTCCAGGTCGGTAACGGATTTCTTATTGTAGTTCATACTGGTGTCTCCTTTCAATTCAGCCGAGGTCCCCGGCCATCTCGCCCTCCCCGCTTAAGGCGGGGAAGTCCAGCTGGCGCAAGGCCTCGTAAGTGATGATGGCCACAGAGTTGGCCAAATTGAGACTGCGTGCGTCCGCACGCATGGGAATACGAATACATCGCTGCTCATTTTCCCGGCGGAAGTCAGCAGGCAGACCCGCCGTTTCCTTCCCGAAAAAGAGCCAGCAGTCGTCCTGAAAGACGGCTTCATGGTAGGCCCTGGGGGCCTTGGTGGTGGCCAGCCACCGGTCGGCGGCGGCATGCTGAGAAAAGAAGTCCTCCAGATTTTCGTACACGTGGAGGTCCACCATGGACCAATAGTCCAGGCCCGCCCGCTTGACCGCCTTGTCCGAAATATCAAAGCCAAGGGGCTTGATCAGGTGGAGGCTGCTGCGGGTAGCCGCACAGGTGCGGGCAATGTTGCCGGTATTCATGGGAATTTCCGGCTCAACCAAAACGATATTTAAAATGGGGATACACCTCCCGTTCGACTTGGCTATTGTAAAGCAAAAAGAAAACAATTGCAACAGAAAAATGGCACAAAAATTAAAAAAACAAAAAAATATTTCACAAATTTCACAAAAACGAAAAGAGGTAGCAAATTGCTTTATTTCAACCTTAACTTATGCTATAATGGGCAAAACGTGGAAACCGGCCGGGTCAGGCGGGAACTTTTTACCCCCCTTTCCTCCGGATGGGCCCCAAAAAGAGAGGTAATTGTGCATGCAACAGCTTAAGCGGGGACTTCGTGTGGTAGTTAAGGTGGGAACATCCACTTTAACACGAGATAATGGGGTTGCCAACCTACATAACATGGACCTTCTTGCCAGAACTCTGTCCGATTTGGCGGGAATGGGCCATGAAATCATTTTGGTCACGTCGGGAGCCATCGGCATCGGGGCGGGCAAGCTCCACTTGGCTGAACGGCCACAGGAACTGGGGAAAAAGCAGGCCGCCGCCGCCGTGGGCCAGTGCGAAATGATGCATCTTTACGACAAGTTTTTCGGGGAATATGGGCACACCGTGGCCCAAATTCTCCTCACCGGGGAGGATGTGGACAATCCCAAACGGGCCGAGCATCTGGGCAACACCTTTGCCGCCCTGCTGGACTATGGCTGTATTCCCATTGTGAATGAAAACGACTCGGTTTCCTCGGCCGAGATTGAAACAGGCAAATGCAAGGTGCTGGGGGATAACGACACCTTATCGGCCATTGTGGCCCGGCTGTGCAGGGCGGACCTGCTGGTGCTGCTTAGTGATATTGACGGCCTGTACGATGCCGACCCCCGGACAAATGCCGAGGCCAAGCTCATCCGACAAGTGGAGCGCATTACCCCTGAACTGAAAAAGATGGCGGGGGGAGCCGGAACCTGGCGGGGGACCGGAGGGATGGCCACCAAGCTGACCGCCGCCGAGCTTGCCACCGCCGCCGGGGTGGAAATGATTATCACCAACGGAGCCCGGATGGAGGGGCTTTATGACATTATGGAAGGCCGTGAGGTGGGAACCCGCTTTTTGGCCCAGACCGGGAAAGGAGAACACCAATGACCCCACTGGAAACCCAAGGCCAGGCCCTGAAGGCGGCCAGCCGAACCCTGGCGGTGGCCGACACTGCCCTGAAAAATAAGGCCCTTCATGCCATTGCCCAGGCCCTGCTGGACCGGCAGGAGGAAATTTTGGCCCAGAATGCCCTGGACATGCAGGCCGGGGAGGAGGCGGGACTGCGGCAGGCCCTGCTGGACCGGCTGGCCCTCACCCCCCAGCGCATGGCCGCCATGGTGGAGGGGGTGCGCCAGGTGGCCTCCCTGCCCGACCCCATCGGGGAAGTGATGAAAGAGGTGACACGGCCCAACGGGTTGGTCATTCGGAAAAAGCGGGTTCCACTGGGGGTCATCGGCATCATTTATGAGGCCCGACCCAACGTGACGGTGGATGCCGCCGCCCTCTGCCTGAAGGCGGGCAACACAGTTTTGCTCCGGGGCGGCAAAGAGGCCTTTCACTCCAACCAAATTCTGACCACTGTCATGCGGGAGGCCCTGGAAAGGGCCGGTCTGCCCGCCGACTGTGTGGATTTGGTCCGGGACACAAGCCGGGAAAGTGCGGCCGAGATGATGAATCTGACCGCCTATCTGGATGTGCTTATTCCCCGGGGCGGGGCGGGACTGATCCGGGCGGTGACGGCCCAGGCCCATGTGCCGGTGATCCGCACGGGGGAAGGGGTCTGCCACATCTATGTGGAGGAGACCGCCGACCTGGACATGGCAGCCAACATTATTTATAACGCAAAATGCTCCCGCCCGTCGGTGTGCAATGCCGCCGAAACGTTGCTGGTGGATAGGTCGGTGGCCGAAAGGTTTTTGCCCTTGGCATGGGAAAAGCTGCGGGAGAAAGATACCGAGGTTCGGGGGGACGGGGAAACCTGCGCCATTTTGGCCAGGGCTGTGCCCGCCGCCCAAGAGGATTGGGATTCCGAGTATGGGGACTATATCCTGTCGGTCAAGGTGGTGGATGGCCCGCAGGAGGCCATGGACCACATTGCCGCCCATGGCACCCAGCACTCCGAGTGCATTGTCACCGAAGATGCCGCCGTGGCCGAAGCCTTTTTGAATGGGGTGGATGCGGCGGCCGTCTACTGGAATGCATCTACCCGGTTTACCGACGGGTTTGAGTTTGGCCTTGGGGCTGAAATCGGAATTTCCACCCAGAAGATGCACGCCCGTGGGCCTATGGGGTTGGAAGAGCTGACCTCCACCAAGTTTGTCATCCAGGGGGATGGACAGGTGAGGTGAGGGAGTTTCGCCCTTTGCGAAGGGCGAGGAAACGTGCCGGGGTTGCCCCGGCGGGCAAAAGGAATTTCGACCCCTGCGGGGGTCGAGGACGTTGTGCCGCCCCCGGCGCAGGGGCCAAACGACTTTTCTTTTTTCGAAAAGAAAAGCCTTTTGGATTTCCAAAGA
>CAZHWK010000137.1:0-5465 GCA_964536405.1 uncultured Oscillospiraceae bacterium | reverse complement strand
CATCCGCCCCACCTCGGAAACTCTCTTTTGCGAGCACTATGCCAACATCATCCACTCCCACCGGGACCTGCCCAAGCTGTATAACCAGTGGTGCAGCGTCCTGCGGTGGGAGAAGACCTCCCGCCCCTTCCTGCGCCACCGGGAATTCCTGTGGCAGGAGGGCCACACCATGCACGCCACCGCCGAGGAGGCCGTAGCCGAAACCCAGCGGATGTTTAACATCTACGCCGACTTCTATAAGGACGTGCTGGCCATCCCGGTGGTCAAAGGCCGCAAGACCGACAAGGAGAAGTTCTCGGGCGCTGAGGATACCTACACCGTGGAGTGCATGATGCATGACCGCAAGGCCCTTCAGGGCGGCACCAGCCACTATTTTGGCGACGGCTTTGCCAAGGCCTTTGACATCACCTTCACCGGCAAGGACAACCAGCCCCATCACCCCTTCCAGACCTCCTGGGGGGTTTCCACCCGCATGATTGCGGGGCTTATCATGGTCCACGGGGACAACAACGGCCTGGTCCTCCCCCCCCGTATCGCCCCCATTCAGGTGGTGATCATCCCCGTGGCCCAGCACAAGGACGGGGTGATCGAGGCCAACACCGCTGTCATGGAGCGGCTCCGGAAGGCAGGGTTCCGGGTGAAGATGGACGATTCTGACCAGTCCCCCGGCTGGAAGTTTGCCGAGTACGAGATGAAGGGGGTTCCCCTCCGCCTGGAGCTGGGCCCCAAGGATATGGAGAAAAACCAGTGCGTGCTGGTGCGCCGGGACAGCGGGGAAAAGACCTTTGTCAGCCTGGACGACATCGAGGCCACCGTGGCCGCCATGCTGGACTCCATCCACGACGGCCTGTACGCCAAGGCCGAGCAGAACCTGTCTGAGAACACCTACACCTGCTCCTCTCTGGACGAGGTTAAAGAGAAAATGCAGGAGCGGGGCGGCTTTGCCAAAACCATGTGGTGCGGCGATTTGGAGTGCGAGCTGAAGATGAAGGAGCAGGCCGGTGTTTCCTCCCGCTGTATCCCCCTGGAGCAGGAGCATTTGAGCGACACCTGCGCCATCTGCGGCAAGCCCGCCAAGCACATGGTCTACTGGGGGGTGGCCTACTAATGGGGGAATTTATGGTCGACAGCCAGGGGCTGACCAAAGGGGAATTTATGGAGGCCATTCACCGGTTTTCCATGCGTTTTTTTGTCACACTAGTGGCTATCGGTCTGGGTATATTCCTGGTCATCGGGGTGCTGATTGGGTTTAACTGGGGCTATCTCCTGTTCCCCGGCTCGGTGGTGGTGGCTGTTATCCTGTTTTTCGAGATGAAGGCCCAGGGCAACTATGCCAAGTTTGACTATATGGGCACCGTCCTCCACTTCCGTTTTTCCCCCGAAGGGTGGGCGGTCATCCGCAACAACGAGATTGGGGAAAAGGGCGAATACACCTGGGCCGAAACCGAACACATCTGGCAGACCAAGAACACCCTGCTCCTGTGTCCCCACAAAAGCGGTGTGGTAAGCTACACCCTTCCCAAGCGCAGTCTGACCCCCCAGCAGCAGGAAGCAATTCTTGCCTGGTATCAAGCAAAATAACAGAAAACGGCCCGGACAGACTGCTGTCCGGGCCGTTTTTTTGTATAGAAACGCCAAAGGAAAGAAGAGTAAATGAGAGGAAAAATAGAAAAAAGGAAAGGGTCCATTTTTCCTTGCGTTACGGCGGCCGCCTTACTACAATAAACTATAGAAAATACTCCGCATTGCTGTCCAGCACCGGATTGATGGGGATTTGGAAATACTCCTGCTTCCACTTCCCGGTGGTGAGATAATGGTAAAGCAGCAGCACCGCATTCTGGCTTTGGGCCTGTGGATTTTGCCAGATGGTGGCATCCACCGTCCCATCCCGCAGATAGGGCAAAAGGTCGGGGAACACATCGGTACAGACCACCCTCAGCTTTTGCCCCAGGCCCAGCCGATGCAGGGCCTCACACAGGGGCAGGGCGTTGCGGGTCATGGAGCAGTATACCCCGGTCATATCGTCCAGGGAGGTGAGGATGCGCTCCAGCTCCCGGGACAGGTCCCGGTGGCTGGCATTGTTGATTTCCAGCAGGGAGATTTCCGGGTGGTGGCACTGGATATACCCGTAAAACCCGGTGGTGTTATGCCGCAGAATGTCCAGCCGCTTGTCCCCCCCCACAATGAGAAGGCGGCCATGCTGCCGTTCCATCTTGCACAAAAGCTCGGCGGCCAGCTCCCCCATGCGAAGGGCTGGGGCGGTGACACAGGCCAGGCGGCAGGACTGGGGAGCATCGGAATTGAAGGTGACGATTGGGATGCCTCGCTGATTCAGGCCTTCAAAGCTGGGAGCAAGCTCCCCGGCATCGGCACAGTAGAGGGCCACCCCGTGCAGGTCCTCCTGCCCGGCCAACTCCTGCAAAATGGCGGCCTGGGCCCTCCAGTCCATGGGGGATTTATACAGCCGCACCTTGGCCCCCTGGCCGGACAGCTCCCGGGAGGCCCGCTCCACCCCCTGCTGCATGGCCAGAAAGAAGGAGTTCTGTCCCCCCGGCATATCAGGACATAGCACCGCCAGGTTCAGCCGCCGTGCCCGACCCAGCCCCTTCACCGGCCCTGGGGCATAGTGCATCTGCTCGGCTAGGGCCAGCACCCGGCTTCGGGTCTGCTCGCTTACCCCCGGCTTTCCATACATACACTTATGCACCGTGACGATGGATACCCCGGCCCGCTGGGCCACGTCCTTCAAGGTCACCATGGCAAATACACCCCCATTTTTATGTTTATGATACCACAAATACATAGCATTTCGTGGTATATCGGCATGGTTTGCGGTTCTTTCCACAGGAAAGGAGCAAATCGTGCCATCATAACGGTACAGTAACTGCTTTGCAGTTATTGTACCATAACCGTGTTTCAAAAGAAAGGATGACGGAATGATGACAGCGCAATTCATGGACAAGGATTTTCTTCTGGAGGGTGAAACCGCCCGCCATCTCTATCACGACTATGCCGCTAAAATGCCTCTGGTGGACTATCACTGCCACATCCCCCCCCAGGAGATTTATGAGAACCGCCGTTTTGAGGATATGGCTCAGGTCTGGCTGGGAGGCAAACAGCCCGACGGGTCCTATTTCGGGGACCACTACAAGTGGCGTGTCATGCGCTCCAACGGCACCCCCGAAGCGTATATCACCGGGGACAAGCCCGGCTTTGAGCGGTTTGAGAAGTTTGCCCAGGCCCTGGAAATGGCCATCGGCAACCCCATGTACCACTGGTGCCACCTGGAGCTGAAGAAATATTTTGGATATGATGGTCACCTCTGCGGGGAAACGGCCAAGGAGGTTTGGGACCTGTGCAACGAAAAGCTGCAAAACGACCCCACCCTCACCGTGCGGGGCCTGATTGAGCAGTCCAACGTGGCCATGGTGGGCACCACCGATGACCCCATCGACACCCTGGAGTGGCACGAAAAGATTGCCGCCGACCCCACCATCAAGGTCAAGGTCTGCCCCTCCTTCCGCCCCGATAAGGCCGTCAACATCACCAAAGATGGCTTTCGGGACTACATGGCCAAGCTGGCCCTCAGTGTGGGGAAAACCGCTTTGACCAGCGCCCAGGAGGTCTGTGATGCGCTGGTGGAACGGCTGGAGTTCTTCCACAAGCTGGGCTGCCGGGCCAGCGACCACGGCCTGGACTATGTCCCCTTCCGGCCCTGCACCATGCAGGAGGCCGACGCCGCCTTCCGCAAGGCCATACAGGGGCAGCCCCTGACCCTGGCCGAAGCCGAGGGCTATCAGACCACCATCCTGCTCTGCCTGGGAAAGGCCTATCACCGGCTGGGCATTGTGATGCAACTGCACTACTCCTGCCTGCGTAATGTGAATGAGCGGCAGTTTAAGGCCCTTGGCCCCGACACCGGCTTTGATATGATTGCCCAGAACACCTGCGGGGGCAACATTGCCCAGCTTTTGTCTGCCCTGGATGCCGACAGCTCCTGCCCCAAGACCATTGTGTACAGCCTGAACCCGGCCGACAACGAGCAGCTTGGCTCTTTACTGGGCTGCTTCCAGGGGAACGAACTGCCCGGAAAAATTCAGCACGGCTCGGCCTGGTGGTTTAATGATACCAAAAGCGGCATGGAAACCCAGATGAAATCCCTGGCCAACCTGGGACTGCTTGGCAACTTTGTGGGTATGCTCACCGATTCCCGCTCCTTTTTGAGCTACACCCGCCACGACTACTTCCGCCGCATCCTGTGCAACCTCATTGGCCGGTGGGTGGACAACGGGGAATATCCCAAAGACGAAAAGGCTCTTCAGAAGATTGTGGAAGGCATCTGCTACCGTAATGCCGTTCGCTATTTTGGCCTTTAATCCAAATACAAGGAACTGTTTTTTCTTGGCCAGCGAGCAACAGGAAAATCTCCTGCTTTGGTACACCTTCATCAGTTTCGGCATCAGCTGGGCGGCCGCCCAGCCCCTTGGCTCCCTTATTCCCTATCTCCGGCAGGCCTATGGCTTCAGCTATGACCTGGCCAGGGTTCTACTGTCCATGCAGTCCATGGGAAACCTGATTGCGGTGCTCTTGTGGTGGCTTTCTGGCCATGTGGCTGGGGCAGCGGCGGGGGGTATTGCTCACCTCGGTCTGGATAGCGGCGGCCTACTTTATGGTTGCAGGCGGGGTTGGCACTCCCGTTCTGGCCATTGCCGCCTGCTTTATGACCGGCATTGCCCGTGGGGGCAACTCCATCTTTTCCAGCACCATGATTTCCCCCGTGGGCTGTGTCAACGGCATGGCCCAAAAGCTGCCCTCTCAGAACCGGCACTTGGCCCGCCAAAGTATTTTGGCGGGCCTTTGTTATGTCAACTGATTGAACTGCCTTTACTTTTTCTCTCTTTCCGTCCTGCTCCAAAAGAAGGCCCGGACCAATTGGTCCGGGCCTTCTTTGTTACAAAACCTTGGATAGGAAGTCGATGGTACGCTGTTCCTTGGGGCTGGCAAAGAACTCCTGGGGAGTATTTTGCTCCAGGATATTCCCCCCATCCATGAAGAGGATCCGGCTTCCCACCTCACGGGCAAAGCCCATTTCGTGGGTGACCACTACCATGGTCATACCCTCGTGTGCCAGCTCCTTCATCACGTCCAGCACCTCGCCCACCATCTCGGGGTCCAGGGCCGAGGTAGGCTCGTCAAAGAGCATGAGCTTGGGCTTCATGGCCAGGGCACGGACGATGGCGATCCGCTGCTTCTGGCCCCCCGAAAGCTGGGCGGGGTAGCTCTCGGCCCGCTCCTTCAGTCCCACCCGGTCCAGAAGCTGGAGGGCGGTCTGATCGGCCTCCTCCTGGCTCATCAGGCCGGTACGCACAGGGGCCAGGGTGATATTCTTGCGGATGGTCATGTTGGGGAAGAGGTTGAAGTGCTGAAAGACCATGCCCATCTGCCGCCGGACGGCATTGATATCG
>CAZHWK010000136.1:334-5482 GCA_964536405.1 uncultured Oscillospiraceae bacterium | reverse complement strand
GGGCAGTTCCCCCTTGCTTCCCACACAGCGGTTGATGGGGGTCCCCAAGTTGTGAAACTTTTCCTCATAGTCGGTCATGACCCCTTGGATACCATGCTCATGGAGATTGCGGGTGACCTCACTCAGCCCATACCCCGCCTTGGGAAACTGGAACAGGGACCACTCGAACAAATCGTGGTTATCGGTCTTGAAGTGGATTTGCCCCCCATCCTTCAGGACTTCCCGGTAGGATCGTAAAAAGCCTTCGTGGGTCAGGCGGCGCTTTGCCTGGCGGTTGGCGTGCCAAGGGTCGCAGAAGTTGATATAAAGCAGTTCCACTTCCCCCGGCTCGAAGTACTGGGCCAGGTTGGCAGCATCAGCATCCACAAAAAAGACGTTTGAAAGCTCCATGGCTACCGCCCGTTCCATGGCAATAATCATAGCGTCAGGCACCCGCTCCACCGCCACAAAGAGAACATCGGGGTTCTGGGCCGCCGTCTCACAGGTGAAGCGACCCTTGCCGCAGCCGATTTCAAGCCGCAGCTCCCGTGCCTCGGGCATCAGGGACCTCCAGCGGCCCTTATAGTCCTTGGGCTCCCGAATGAGCACCCGCTCGCACCGCTCCATGCGGGGGATGAGGTTTGGTTTCTTTCGCATTCTCATGGCTGTGTACTCTCCTTGGAAACTGGATTTGGAAAGAGGCGTTCAAATTCCTTGGGCAAGGGAGCCATAAAATCAAGCTCCTTCCCGGTCTTGGGATGGGTTAGGGTCAACCGGCCCGCATGAAGCCCAAGGCGGCCAATGGGATTTCCCCCTTTGCCTTCCCCGTACTTTTTATCACCGGCCACGGGATGCCCCAAATCGGCAAGCTGAACCCGGATCTGGTTTTTCCGCCCGGTGTCAATAGACAAGTCCAGCAAGCTGTACCCTTTGCGCTCCCGCAGGAAACGGTAATGGGTGATGGCCAGCTTCCCCCCCTTTTTTTCAGGGGCGGAGTAAACTACATGTGCCTTGTTTTCCAGCAGGTAGGAGCACAGGGTGTCCTCCTCCCGCTCGGGCTTACCGGCCACAATGGCCTGGTAGCCACGCCTGGAGACAATCTGGTTCCACTTTTCTTGCAGGGCCAGCTTTATTCCCTCATTTTTGGCAAAGAGCAGCACCCCAGAGGTGTCCCGGTCCAGGCGGTGGACGATAAACAGCCGTGCCTTCTTGTTGCGGATTCGGATATAGTCGGTGGCCTGGCTGTACGCCGTCTCCTGGCGGAGCATATCGGTGGCAATGGAAAGCTGCCCGGCTGGCTTATTGATCACCAGCAGCTCCTTATCCTCATATAAAATGGAGGGCCAATTCTGTCGGGCCATACAATACCCTCCTTTCAAGTCCCTCGCCCTTTCGGAGCTTGGGAATGTATTTATATATTATTGTAACATAGAAATCCCGAAGAAGGAAGTGCCTGAATCGGACAAAAAAAGAGGTGTTCCCCCCTCTTTTTGTCAGTCAAATCCATAAGTTCCCCTTTAGACAGGGGGATAGCCAATGAGGCAGAGCCATCCCTTCCACATTCCTCCTTCCAACCGTCAACAGGTATCCCGGCTGCCCCCCCTTCCGCCATAGGAAGCACCGGCCTTTGGAGTGCCCGCTCACGTCTTATATGGACAAAAATGTCAAACCTTTTGTCAATAAATTATGACCCAAGTAATTGACTTTTTTCTCCATTTAAGCTAAATTTACTTGGTGTGAACAAAACAATATCACAAGATCGGACATCCCCTCTGCACCCGCAGGCAGGGCTGATTGGTGTGAGACAACGTTTTTCTGCAAACGTATGGTACACGCAAGCCGTTCTACCGGAAAGGAAGCGAAATGCAGTCGATGAAAATGACCGTGGAAGATTGCTATCTACAAATAGGGGAACCCTATACAGAAGCCCTGCACAGGTTTGGCAGCGACGCACGCATCCTCAAATACCTAAAAATGATGCAGTCCGACCCCAGCTTTGACGCCCTTTGCCTGGCTATCGAACGTGGGGATCGTGAAGCTTCCTTTCGGGCTGCTCATACACTTAAGGGGATTGCCCTAAATATGAGCTTCACGCAGCTTGCTCAAGCAGCAGGCGAGCTGACGGAAGCCCTGCGCCATCCCGGCAGCGGCAACCAAGTGCCTTCCCTGCTGGAAACGACCAAGCAAGCCTATCGCAATATGCTCCACAGTGTCAACACATTACTGGCATATTCAGCAGAAGAAGGGTGATGGAATGAAGGTTCGAAGTAAGGTTCTCATTGTGGACGATTCCCCATTTAACCGTGCCCTGCTGGCGGATATGCTCCGTGATGAATATGACATTTTAGAGGCGACAAACGGCCTGGAAGCCATCGCCATAATTGAGCAAAATTCCTTTGAACTTTCTCTTGTTCTTCTGGACATTGTCATGCCCGAAATAGACGGCTTTGAAGTGTTGGCCCTGATGAATAAAAACAAGTGGCTGGACACCATTCCGGTCATTATCATCTCAGCCGAAACTACCTCCTCCTACATCGACCAGGCCTATGACCTAGGGGCCACCGAGTACATCAACCGCCCCTTTGACCCCAAAACCGTTCAGCGCCGTGTCTCCAACGTTATTATGCTTTACTCCAAGCAAAAGCTTTTGGAAAATATGGTAACCGAACAGGTTTTGGAAAAAGAAAAAAGCAACCTCATCATGGTGGAAGTGCTGAGCCACATCGTCGAGTTTCGGAATGGGGAAAGCGGTATGCATGTGCTGAATATCCGCACCATTACCGAGCTGCTTTTAAAGCAACTTTGCAGCATTGCAGATCAGTACAGTTACCTGGAACCCAAAATCTCCCTAATTGCCAACGCCTCCTCCCTGCACGACATTGGCAAGATTTCCATTGACGAAGCCATTTTGAACAAGCCCGGCCCACTCAGTCCCCAAGAGTATAACATTATGAAAACCCACAGCATGGCCGGAGCGACTATGCTGGAACATACACGCTACTATCCCCACGAGGAGCTTGTCCGCATCGCACGGGACATCTGCCGCTGGCACCACGAACGCTACGATGGCAGCGGTTATCCGGATGGTCTTGCGGGGGATGAAATTCCTATGGAGGCCCAGGTGGTGGCCCTGGCCGATGTGTACGATGCCCTGACCTACAAGCGTGTTTACAAGGATGCCTGCACCCACGAACAGGCCCTTGACATGATTTTCAGCGGTGAGTGCGGTGCCTTTCACCCCATCCTGCTGAAGTGCCTTGCCGCCGTTGCTCCCATCCTGGACCGTGAGTTAAAGGTCCGCTCCCCCGGCTATATCTCCCAAGCCGAGGTGCAGAGCATTACCAGTGGCCTTCTGCAACGGGGTATTACCCCAAACCGCACCTTATGCCTCCTGGAGCAGGAGCGGGTGCGTCACCAATTTTATGCCTCCCTGGCCCATGACATTATGTTTGAGCATATCTATGAGTCCGATATGCTGGTCCTTTCAGATTGGAGTGCCCTGCATCTTGGACTTCCAAAAGTTCTGCTTCATCCCATCGAAAGTGCCGAACTTCACCAGGTCATGAGGAAGGAGGACTGCCTCGACCTCCAGAACCGGGTTCGATACTTGACACCACGTGCCCCCGTTCTTATTCACCAGTATCAGCTAAAAATCGGGACACAGTGGAGGTGGCATCAATTTTTCATCCGCCCCCTGTGGATGGGCAACGACACCGGCACCCCAACTGGTCTTATCGGCAAATGCACCGATATTCAAGATTCCCTCTCCCCCGAGGAACAGCCCTAAGCGGCCCTGTCCGGTGTATAGCACGTAACTGTATAAAAAGGCCTTCGGATGAAACTTGCATCCGAAGGCCTTTTTGTTTGTGCAGCTCATGTTTTTTCAGCGCAACAGTATATAGCCGTTGCGCCCATTGCGCTTTGCCTCATACAAGGCCCTGTCGGCCTTTTCAAAGGCTTCCCGCTGCTGCATGGTCTGCTCAATGATGGTAACGCCTATACTAATACTCAGATTTTTTCCGGCAGCAATTGCACTCTTACCTGCCTGTTCACATAGGGTTTTGGCCAAGGCCTCAACCTCGCCCCTCCCGCTCGCACAGGAATGGTATATCAGAAATTCATCGCCGCCCAGGCGGCCTATAATGGCAGTATCCGGGCAGTTCTCCCGCAACATGACGGCCAGCTTCTGCAAAACCTCATTGCCCACCATATGTCCATAGGTATCATTCACCTTTTTAAAGTAATCAATGTCGAGAATAAACAGGGCATCCGTTTCCCCCTGTTCCATATGTTCCAGCCGTTTATAAATGAGGGTAGTACACTGGCCAATGCAGTTCTATTCCATGCTCCAGGTTTTTACAGGTAACAAATGAAAAGTCAATGTTGCTTACTTGACAATATTCGCTCACCTCAGAAGCAATTCGGCCCATGGTCGAAACAATGGCAATTCGAAACGGCTCTATTTCACCTGACCCTTTTCCGACGGAATTGTACTCACTGTTTTTCAGTGCCTGCAAGACGGTATGAGAGGTTCCGCACTTATTTCTGCAATAGATAAATCGCTGGGCTGTCTCCTCGGTGTATGCCATACCACCCATGAGGTCCACCTCACCGGCTTCCAGCATATCCGTCAGAGTAACAATTTGCTCGTTGAGAGTACCGGGTACCGTAACATACTCATAGTCCCAGCCCGTGGTCTGGGCCAGCATTTCCAGGTATTCATATGTATAGCTAATATAGTTTCCCTTTCCATCCAACGCTGTTAGCCAATTCTGAATGGGGTATGCAATTCGGATGGGCTGCGTGGTTTCGGCAACCAGCGTCTGCATGGAAAAAGTCGCAAGTAAACTCGCAGCCATGATGAGAACCCAAAGCAGTCCGAACCGTTTTTTCCTCCTGCTGTGCTCCACCCTCCACCAGGTTCTTACCATATTCCAACACTCCTTTCAGGTTTCTTTTACATCCTATCCCCTTTACTCCCACAAAAAAACAGGACCGATAGGCCATATAGCCATCTTCCTGCGACTTCTACAACTGGCTGCCATTTTTCATTGGCCCTATCGTATTGCACCCTTGTTTCCACAAGTTTGCCAATATATATTTTGACTAAATTATAACGAGTAGTTTTTTGCTTTCACAGTTACGTTTTTTCTGTTAAAAAATGATTCA
>CAZHWK010000136.1:0-324 GCA_964536405.1 uncultured Oscillospiraceae bacterium | reverse complement strand
GACAGCGCCAAGGCCGTGGCGGCCATGCGCGGAAAGAAAGATTTCATAACTTTTTACCTCCTTTTCACAGGGTAACACCGGCAGGAATAGGGATTCAAGGCTTAAATATTGGAAGAAGGAGGAGAAAGCGGCAAAGAGAGTGAAAAAGGACTTTACAAAGCAAGAAATCTTTGCTATACTGACTAAGCGATTTGGGCCTGTAGCGCAGCTGGGAGCGCGTTCGGTTCGCATCCGAGAGGTCGAGGGTTCAAATCCCTTCAGGTCCACCATATGCGTCCGTAGTTCAATTGGATAGAGCGTCAGATTCCGGTTCTGAATGTTGGG
>CAZHWK010000135.1:0-5491 GCA_964536405.1 uncultured Oscillospiraceae bacterium | reverse complement strand
TCAATGAGGTCGATGGCCTTGTCGGGCAGATAGCGGTCGGTGATATACCGCTCGCTCATGGTGACGGCCAGACGGCACATTTCTGGGGAGATGCTTACCCGGTGGAAGCTTTCGTAATAGGGGGCAATGCCCTTGATAATCTCCACGGCCTCCTCGATGGAAGGCTCGTTTACCGTGACCGGCTGGAACCGCCGCTCCAGAGCGGCGTCCTTCTCGATATACTTGCGGTACTCGGTGAAGGTGGTGGCCCCGATGACCTGAATTTCACCTCGGGAGAGGGCGGGCTTCAGGATGTTGGCGGCATTCATGCTGCCCTCGGCGTCCCCGGCCCCCACCAGATTGTGAACCTCGTCGATGACCAGAACAATGTTGCCCAGCTTTTTGATTTCCTCAATCAGGCCCTTCATGCGGGACTCAAACTGGCCCCGGAACTGGGTTCCGGCCACCAGAGAGGTGAGGTCCAGCAGATAGACCTCCTTTTCCCGCAGCTTATAGGGCACATCCCCCTGCTGGATACGCAGGGCAAGGCCCTCGGCAATGGCGGTTTTACCCACGCCGGGTTCCCCGATGAGGCAGGGGTTGTTCTTCTGACGGCGGTTCAAAATCTGAACCACCCGCTCCAGCTCGCTTTCCCGGCCCACCACCTTATCCAGCTTGCCGTCGGCGGCCTTCTGGGTCAGGGAGATGCAGTAGCTTTCCAGGAACTTGCGCTTGGGGGGGCGTTCCCCCTTGGGCTTGTCGGTGGGTGCCGAGCCGCCCGAGGGCGGGGGAGTGGACTCGGCAGGGCGGTTATCGCCGCCGCCGAAGAGTTTGTTTAAGAAGGGGAAGGTAGCAGTGCGCCCGTCATCGTCGTCATCCTCATCGTCGGGCGAGGTTCCGTCCCCCTGGGGGAGCAGACCGGCCAGACCCTCAGCCGAGTTGAAGGCGTTGAGCATCTCATTGGTGAGGCCGTCCAGGTCCTCGTCGTTGATGCCCATTTTTTCCATCATATCGGTGACCGGCTTAATGCCCAATTCCTTGGCGCACTTCAGGCACAGCCCTTCATTTTTGGTCTCGCCGCCCTCCAGCTTGGTGATGAAGACGACGGCCACATTTTTATGACATCTGGAACAGAGAGTTGGTTGCATAGTTTGTTCTCCTATTCTGAGAATATGGCTTTATGATGGGAATGGTAACATCCATTTATGAACTGGGCATGAATATTCAAAAAAGGGCGGGTAAGTCGCTTTTTTCCAGAAAATCCAGCAGGTAGGAGCCCTTGACCCAATCGGCGGGAATGAGCTCGGGCAGGAAGGCCTGTATCAGCATGATGGCAATCACAGCCAGCACAAGGCCTTCGACCGCTCCAAACAGCAGGCCCCCCCAAGTGTTCAGGGTACGCAGGACCGGAAGCTTGGCTACCAGGTCAAGGGCGTGGCTGATAAAGAACCATAGGATGAGAATGAGGAAGAAGATAATGGCAAAGAGGATAGGCCGCAGCAAAAGGGTGGCGATTTGGGCGGCCAACTGGGAGATAAGGGCCATGTCGCTGGGAGCGGTCAGTCCGGTTATAGCCAGGGCCTGACGGACGAAGCCCCAGAGGAAGCCGACCTGCTCTCCGGCCTGACCGGCCAGAATGGCATCCCAGTTTTCCTGGAGGAAGCCTTCAATCATGGGGGCGGCCTGATGGGCCAGCAGGGGGGTGATTTGGTCGGTGATGATGCTGGCACCCACCATGGCCACTAGCATGGCCACCAGGGAACACAGGGAAAGCACCAGGCCCTTGCGTGCCCCCAAAAGGGCAAAGAGGAGAAGGGCGGCCAGAACAATGAAATCTAAAACGGGCAGTTGAATGGGCATTTGCATAGTTTCTCCTTTTGGTTATGACAGTCGAGTGGTGGCTATGTGGGCAAATAAAGGTTGGCAGTTTCGCTGCCAATGAGCATGGCCGAGCCATCTGGGCGCATGAGAACCCGGCGGGCGCCTTGGGTTCCCTCCAGAGTGGCATAAAGCTGTAAATCCTGGGTGTAAATGTCCAGCCGGTCGGCGGTCAAAAGGCCTACATACCGTCCGGCGGCCGAGAGGGAAAGAACCTGCTGGTTAAGGGACAGAGAGTGCTTGACCTGACCGGTGCTGTCTACCAGCACCAGGTCGGCGGCACTGCCCGCCCGGTATTTGCCCAGGAGCAAAGCGGTAAAACCGTCCCCATCCAGGGAAAATTCCTTCAAATATCGGTCGGAATAGTCGTATTGGTGGACCGGCTCACCCGAAGGAGAGCAAAGGGACAGACTGTTGTCCCCCAAGACCCGGAGTTTCCCGCCGTCGGACCGGAGGGAGAGGGCCACAGAACTGCCAAGCTCCCATTCGCCCAGGGGGGTGCTGTCGTAATTGGTACCGGTTTCCAGGGAGGTGTTAATGGGATAGCGGGCCAGATAGGAGGAAAAGCCGCCGTCGGATTGGCCCACCGTAACCACAGATACCGTGGCATTGTCCTCACTCACCAGGGCATCCATGACGAAACGGGAGGAGAAATTGAATTGCATCAGCCGCTTCTGCTGGCCGTTGTAGATGGTCACTGCACCCTTGTGTCCGCTGGCCTGATGGGTGACAGCCAGCCAGCCCGAGGCATTGACCGTGGCGGCCAGCAGCTTGCCCTCGCTTTCCAGACGGAGCAGAGAACCCGTGCCGTTATACAGGCCAAGAGCAGTTCCCCCGGCATCATAGACCACGGCGTACCTGCCTGCGGCGTAAACCACGGGGTTTTCCATGGTGCCCGACTCATTGGTTAGCAGAACCCCGGCGGGGGAGTAGAGCCGCACTCCGCTTTCCCCGGCCACCAGAAGGGAACCGTCCAGGCTGGCGAAGGAGTCCCTGGCCCCGCCGTCGTAGGAGAAGGATTCGGCCTGACCCGAACTGTCCCGGGTGAGGGAACGGTAGGTGATGTATCGCTTTAGAGCATCCATATTCAGCTGGTCCCGAAACAGAACCAGCGAAATTGCCCCCACCACCAAAGCCACCGTGACCAAAAAGGCCAGGAAACGGACAAAAATATTCGGTTTTTTGCGTATTTTTTCCATATGTAAGAAACAGCCTCATTATCCAAAATCAAAAGGTGATGTGGTATTGGGGGGCAAAATCTATAAAACAGCTTCCTTATACCACAAATGCGTAGCATTTCGTGGTATATTGGCATCGTTTGCGGTTCTTTCCGCAGGAAAGGAGCAAATCGTGCCATCATAACGATAAAATAACTGCAAAGCAGTTATTTTATCACAGAGTTGTCATGTAAAGCCCTCCGGCAGGGATTTCAATCGCCAGGCCAAATGAATTGGCCTCGGCTCCGCTTTGCGGCCCGGCATATGCCGGGCAGTGCCTGCACGAAGTGTGAGAAGAGCTATAAAACAGCTTCGTCATACCACAGATTTGTCATGTATAGCCCTCCGGCAGGCACGGTTGGCCCAGCTGCTGTGCGGTCCTTGCCCTCCAGAATTTCTGTGATGGCTTCGGGGGGGAATTTGCCCTCGGCGGCGTAGACAATGGTGCCCACCATGGCCCGCACCATGTTGTAAAGAAAGCCGTCGGCACAGACCGAGGCCTCAATCAAGTCCCCGGTGCGCTTCACGTTAAAGTAGTGGACGGTGCGAACCGTGGTGCGGGTTTCGGTGCCCACACTGCGAACAGCGGCAAAGTCGTGGGTGCCCACAAACCGGTCGGCCGCCGCCTGCATGATGCCTTCATCCAGATGCCGGGGGTAAAACCACGCCCGGTTCACGTAAAAGGCGTTGCCCAGGCGGGAGTTATAGATGCGGTAGGTGTACTCCTTCTTGATGCAGGAGCCAATGGCATTGAAGTCCTCATGAACTTCGGTGGCCTTGACCACCACAATGTCGTCGGGCAGGCGGGTGTTGACCGCCAGGGGGATGCGTTCACAGGGAATGGTGGAGGTGGTGTGGAAGTTGGCGATATAGACCTCGGCATGTACCCCAGCATCGGTTCGGCCCGCCCCCACACATTTGACCGGGTGACACACCACGGTGGCAAGGGCGGTTTCCAGGGCTTCGGCCACTGAAATGGCATTCTTCTGGATTTGCCAGCCGTGGTAGGCCGTCCCCACATACATCAGTTTTAAAGCAATATTACGCATGATGGCCTCCCAATACCAGAATTGTGCTTTCCTATCAGAGCCCATAGTGGCCCAGAACCCCCACACCCACGCAGATAACAAGGCCCACACACAGGGCGGTGATATCGTAGCCGTGGAACTTCAGCTGGCGCAGGCGGGTACGTCCCTCACCGCCGTGGTAACAGCGGCACTCCATGGCGATGGCCAGCTCGTCCGCCCGGCGGAAAGCCGAAATGAACAGGGGTACCAGCAGGGGCACCAGAGCCTTGGCCTTTTCCATCAGATTTCCCGTGTCAAAGTCGGCCCCACGGGCCTTCTGTGCCGACATAATTTTGTCGGTTTCTTCAATCAAGGTGGGGATAAACCGCAGGGCAATGCTCATCATCATGGACAGTTCATGCACCGGGACCTTGATTTTTTTCAAGGGGTTCAAAAGCCGCTCCAACCCATCGGTGAGCAGGATGGGGGAAGTGGTGTAGGTCAAAAGGAAGGTGCAGGCAATGAGCATGAGGATGCGAAGCACCATGAAAAAGGCACTCCACAGGCCCTCCACCGTGACGGTGAGAAAGCCCCAGCTCCAGATGGCCCGGCCGGGGGTGTAGAAAATATTCAGAATACCGGTAAAGACCAGAATGAAGGCGATGGGCTTCATCCCCCGCAAAATGGCCTTGGGGCTGACCTTGGAAATGCCAATCCACAGGAAGAGGACGGCCATCAAAAGCCCGTAGGTCCACAGGCTTTTGGCCAAAAAGAGGGCCACGATATAGAGTACAGTCAGCAGCAGCTTGGTGCGGGGGTCCATCCGGTGGATGATGGTGTTGCCCGGGAAATACTGCCCCAGGGTAATGTCTTTCAAAGCCATTACTTGGCCCCCTTTCTGCTCAACGTGTCCCGCAGGGCGGCCTTGGCCTGCTCCATGGTGTAAACCGAGGGGTCAATGTCCACCCCCATGGCTTTCAGGCGGTGGAAGACCCTGGTGAGTTGGGGCACGCCCAGGCCCATGGCCTCCAACTCGGCCCCGTGGGCAAACACATCACGGGGTGTGCCTTGCAGGGGGATGCGGGCGTCGTTAACCACCACCAGACGGTCCACCGTCCGGGCCACCTCCTCCATGGAGTGGGAAACCAGGATAATGGTGGCATTTTTGGCGGTGTGATAGTCATGGATATTCTGCAAAATACTGTCCACCCCCACCGGATCCAGCCCGGCGGTAGGCTCGTCCAAAATGAGGACAGAGGGCTCCATGGCGATGACCCCGGCGATGGCAACCCGCCGCTTTTGGCCCCCCGACAGCTCGAAGGGGGACTTTTGCAGCTGCTCCTCGGTCAGCCCCACGAAAGCGGCCGCTTCCCGCACCCGGCGGTCCACCTCGGCAGGGTCCAGCTTCAT
>CAZHWK010000134.1:0-5495 GCA_964536405.1 uncultured Oscillospiraceae bacterium | reverse complement strand
TCGATTTCAATCCACGCTCCCCGTGTGGGGAGCGACAGCATATATGCACAAATTTTTTTGTAAAATCTGTCAGGAACCACAAAAAACGAAATTGCCCCAAGAAAAAAGCTGAGAGGCAGATATTGGAGCCGTAGAATAAGCCGAAAACCGGTGGTTATAGGGTGCGAACCTCCCCGGGAACATATGAGAGCCTGCCCTTCGCACTCAGAGCATCAAAAGTCCTTCGGGCTCATAGGAGGTTTTAACCCCAAAGTGCTTTATTTTCGAATCGTACCGGTTTCCCAGATAGTAAAACCGAAGACTGTCCCTGCTTGGGTCCATGAGGGTACACAATTTTGCCTGAAGGCTTCGACACTGGGCAGCATCCACAAGACACTCGAAAACGGAATTTTGTACCCGTTGTCCGTAATTGACACACTGCTTGGCGATTTGCCGCAGTCGCTTGCGCCCTGCGGCATCCTGGGTGTTGACATCATAGGTAATGACTACAAGCATAAAGCACACCTCTACTTCCATAAAAAGGGAGGATAGCCGTCCAAGTCCTCCCGCAGATAACGGGCCAGAAGCAGGGCTTGCACATAGGGCACAAGGCCCCAGGGAAGCTTTTCCTTCAGATAAGGATGGGTGATGAGTTCCTGCTTTTTGGCCTGCCAAGCCTTTAAAAAAGCCCGGCGGCCATCCTCTGACAGGGTGACGGCGCCGCTTTCCTGCCGGATAAAATCCCTGGGGGAAACCATACGGTTGTTCACCAGCGTCAAAACAAAGCGGTCGGCCATGCAGGGGCGAAGCTCCTCCATCAAGTCCATAGCCAGAGAGGTTCTGCCTGGCCTGTCCCGGTGAAGAAAGCCCACATAGGAGTCAAGGCCAACCGCTTCCAACGCACTGGCACAGTCATTGCCAAGCAAGGCATAGGCGAAGGAGAGCATGGCATTCATATTGTCCAGGGGTGGACGGCGGCTGCGCTCTCGAAAGAAAAAGGCGTCCTTCTCGTTTAAAATCATCTCATCCAGCACACTGAAATAAAGGGTGGCGGCGGCTCCCTCCAGCCCCCGCAGGGAGTCCAGAGCGGTTTCCTGCACGATGGCAGGAAGAAGTCCTTTGAGCTGGAGGGAAACCTCCTTCAGGCGGCTGGTGTCCACTCGCAGGGCGTGGTCCCGCAGGGTACGTTCGATGCTCCAGCGGGCATTATGGACCTTGCCGAAAAGAAAGGCGGAAGCCATGCGGCAGCTTTGAAGCGGGTCGTCGGCCACACGGTACTGGGTACGTCGCAGAAGCACATTGCCCTGGTGGGACCCTACTGTGCGGGCCAGAAATTTACCCCGAGGGGTGCAGAAGGTCAGGTTGATTTGCCTCTTGGCACAGGCCCCCATAAGGGCGGGGGAGGCTCCGGCATAGGAGAAGGAGAAAATGGAGCAGAGGGTGTGCAGAGGGAACCGGCCCATCTCCTCATGCCCCCGGTTTACCACCACATTTTCGCCGTCCAGAGAGAGGTAGGCATCCTCGGAGGTAATGAAAAGGGTATTGAGAAGCTGTTTCACGACTCCACCTCCATATGTTCTTTCAAATAGCCCAGGACCGAGGGGCGGGACAGAAGGGAGGGCAGGCACAGGTCCTTGAGAGAACAGGCGGCACAGCCCTTGGATGGCTTGACCTTGGGTGTGTAGCACCTCTTGGCCAGTTGGTGCATCTCAGAGGTACTCTCCTCCACCTTGCGGCGCAGCTCCTCGGTAAAAGGAACGCAAACCCGGCGGCGCTGCTCGCCGTAATACAAAGCCCCCTGTGGAATGGTGCAGCAGAGCATTTCCTCCAAACACATGGCCTGGGCACAAAGCTGAAGGGCATCACCCCCATGGGCGGCGGGGGAGCCCCGCTTATATTCCACCGGGAAGGGGAGCCAAAGGCCCTCCCGGTCCGCCAGGGTGATGCCTTGGGCATCCCGGTGAAATTCCAGCACATCGCACTGGCCGGACAGACCCAAACGGCGGGAAAAGACCGACAGCCCCCTGGTGGTAATGGTATCCCCCCGCACCTCCCGAAGGGTGGCGTCGTGAACCCGCTGGTGCAGGATGGTCCCGTCGGTGGTGCGATAATTTTCCGCCCACTGGTTTTCAATGTGGATAAGGGCCCACTGGCGGCGGCAGAAGGCAAAATGTTGTAAGCCCGACAGAAGGAGCCAGTCCTCCTCGGGAAAATAGGTCACCCCATGCGGATACAGGTAACCCCGGCGGGGATGGCAGCCTGATCCACGGCGACGGCATAGTCGGTGTAGGCACGGGCCGGGCCGGTGTCGGCATCTATACGGCTGACCTGTACCGCTTCAAAAAGCTTATGAGCAGGGGCGTTGCCCAGCTCGCTGTCATGGCGAAAGACAATGAGCTCCCGGACGGCCATCTTGCCCCGGGCTGCTGAGTGGTCATGCTCGAACATGTTAAGAACGGCCTGCCAAAACAGTTCCAAATCCTCCTCAGAGAAGCCGGTGCTTTTGCGGGCCAGATTGGCTGAAATATAGCCTTCAGCCCGGTATAAGCCGTAAGGGACAATATATTTGCGGCCCATCTCGGTGCCCTTTTTCTCGGCGTCTGCCTCGGTGGTGATGGCCACCCGGGTAATGGTGACCTCCTGGGACATAATGGGCTCTACACTGCGGGCGAACCCAAGCTGGACGGGGCCACGAACCTGGCCACAGTTCAGGGCGGCCTTTACAAAGGTGGTCATAACCGCCCCGAAGGTGCGGATGTCATAGAAGTTTAGGCACATCCAGTCCCGAAGCTTCCGGTCCAAGTCCGGGTCGGCCTTTTTCTTTTCCTTGACGGTCTTTTCCGTGACCTCTAGGGCGGCATAGCCCTCGGCATCGCTTCGGTTTAAGGGGATGTTGTCCTTGACATAGATGCGATAGCCGGGGGCATCCTCCTTGAGCAACTCCACATAATTGCGAATTTTCCGCTTCAGGCACACATCGGTCACCAGACCGTAGCCCGTTTCGGGGTCGGTGCGGGGCATATTACCGGCGTCCGGGTCCCCGTTGGGGTTGCCGTTTTCCACATCGAAGAGGATAACGAAGTCGTAGCGATTTTGAATGGCGCTCATGTTATGCTTCCTCCTTTTTTGCGTATCGTTTCTGTGTCTGATGGTAGTAGCCAAGGTCGAAGGACGCTTGCTGGGGCAGGGACATGCGGGTAGGCAACTCCTCACATAAAAGGTCCTTGATTTGCCCAAGCTGCTTTTCAAAGTGAATGCGGAAGGCGGGGTTCAGCTTACGAAGGTGCTTGTATGACAGGCTGTTCAAAATGGGGAATATGGTGGCGGGAGTGGCCGCAGCAGAGGTAAAGTACTTGTCCTTAATGGTGGCGTTTAGGCCGGGACTGGCCGCCTGCTGGATAGCCTCCAGCACAGAGAACAGACGGCCTAGGGTATAGGCGGGATTGGTGCTGACTTCGTTTAGGCTCACGGTTAAAACCTCCTTCGGGCAATCAGGATGGGTGTGTTTTAAAAAGTAGGCTTTTAAAATAGCGGCCCGACCCCGGGTTATCTGGCGGTCGGCCCGAATACGCAGCAGAACCCCATGGAGCAGGGCGGCGGGATAGTCGCTCCCGGACAGAATGGCCCGGGCCGTTGCTCCGGCCAGAAGGGGGGTGGGGGACTTGTCCCGGGCATTGAGATTGACGGTTTCCCGCAGCATGGCCCACAGGGGCAGGAGGGCATAGGAGTCGTTGGCTGGGCGGACAATTTCCATCCGCTCATGATGGGCGTTTACATGGGCCATGAGGGCCCCAAAGCTGTCCCGCAGGAAGAAACGGACCGACAGGCGGGCCGAGTTGGGGGCCAGACCCAGGATGTAAAAGGGCCGGGCGGGGTCCAGCTTCAGCTCTTCACAGGGCTGGAGATTGGCCAGCTTCTTTAAGGCACCCCGAAGGAGAGAACCGTCCGGGTCATTGGGGATGGGACTGCCAAAGGCGGCGGCCATGGAAAAGCTTTGGTAGGACGGGTCGGCCCCCTCGGCCCAACAGACCACTGTGGTATCCCCAAGCTGCTGCACATGGGCCCGGTCGGAGAGCAGGTAGTTGAGGGCGGCGGTATAGGCAAAGGCGGCATATTCGCTGGTGGGGGCATTGAGATTTTGTTCCCGACCATAGGAACAGAAGGCGGGTGCGTTAAAAGAAACAAGGGCGGCCCCCACGCTTTGGGCGCCGGACACCCCCTTTACGGAAGGGTGGATGGCGGCGGCGGGGCCCACCCGGCCGGTGACCAGACAGGGCAGGCAGGGGCCGTCGCCCTCGGTGTCGTAATACCGCTGCCAGGCATCCCGAATGGCCTGGTCTTCCGTCAGAAAATGCCCATCTGCACGAAAGACCAGATTGGCCCCCTTTTTTAACTCCTCGATACAGTCGGCCAGGGCGGGGCAGGTTTCGGCCTCCTCGGGCTTCCACTGGCGGAAAAAGGTCAGCAGGATGCGAACAGCGGGGGAGTCCACCTCGGCCAACACGGCTTCGTGCAGGTTGCGGCAGGCCTCAAAGCACTGTTTGGCACGCTCGGGTTTGCCCTTGGCATCCAGCCCAAGCAGGTAGGCAGCGTTATCCCACAGGAAGTTGGAGGCCACGCCCGAGGAGCGTTTCACCGGGGTGGGCAGGTCCATGCTGCGGGGGAGCAAAACGGTTTTCTTCCCCTGAAGCTTTTCCTCCAGCAGGGGGATAACCTGGGTGGGCTGCCCCTGACTGTCCAGACACAGGGCATAGCTGACCCGGACGGCACTCCAGCCCGGGCGGGCAATTTTGCCCTGGGTGGCCAAGTCCTCATAGAGCTTGACCAGCGACTGCAAAATCATCGGGCCACCCCCTTATCGGTGGGAAGGGGAACCTCCAAAACCCCGTCCCGCAGAATCCCACGGAAAAACATGGGCCGGATGTCCTGGGGGTTGGAGTAGTCCATGTCCAGCAGCATCCAGCCCAAGTCCCGCTCCCCCTTCAACTCCTCCGGGCAGGGGGGGAGGGCCTCGCAGGGGGCGAAGTGGGCAGGAAACTCACGCAGGCCGAAGCAGGGCTGGTGGTAGTGCTGTCCCCGGCTGGTCCGCCGCTTGACGATGTCCTGGAATTTGCCGGGATTGTCGCTGGGGGCGGCCTGGTCGGTCAAATCAAAATGGGCCTCAATGACGTAGCGTACATCCTTGAGCACCAGGGAGGCCCGCTGTTGGATGCTGTCGGGGGTGGCCAGATACAGTTCCCCCTGACGCTCCATGGTGGTGCGTACCTTTTGGGCACTGATGACATCCTTAACCTCATTGCGCCGGATGTTGGTAAAGCGGATGGGGGCACAGACATGGATGCGGTCAATGGTCCAGCGCAGCCCCGGATGCCAGAAGATAGCTTCGACCAGTCCCCGGGCCGCCGAAGGGGTCATCACGTCGTAGCTGACACGTTCCACTTTAAGCTCTGGACGTGAAAAGCAGGCATACTCCCCCCAGACCTCTACACAGATGGACATAACATTCACGCTCCTTT
>CAZHWK010000133.1:0-5502 GCA_964536405.1 uncultured Oscillospiraceae bacterium | reverse complement strand
AACCCACGCGACCAGCTTGGAAGGCTGGGATTCTACCATTGAACTACACCCGCATCAGCTCTCGCCACAGCGATTGTCAGCCTAAGTATGATAGCATATAAATACCCAGCTTGTCAATCTTTTTTTCCTCTTTCTCTCCCAAAAAATGCAAACATTTTCCCCAGCCCATAAAAAAGGCACCGGATAAAATATCCGGTGCCTTTTTTCTTGCATCAAGCCTCGGTCTTGGGCTCTTCCGCCTTGGGAGCCTCAGCCACAGGAGCGGCAGGGGCAGCCTTGGGGGCGGGAGCGGGCTTGGGCTCGGGCACAACCCCGTCCACGGTAATCAGCTTGCGGGGGCACTTCTGGGCACACAGGCCGCAGCCGATACACTTCTCGTAGTCGATCTTGGCCAGGTTATTCTCCATGACAATGGCGTCCTTGGGACAGGCCTTCTGACACAGGGAACAGCCGATACAGCCGTCATCGCAGTTCTTGCGGGTGTCCACGCCTTTATCCTTGGAGGAGCAGGCGATGACAACGTGCTTCTTGGTCTTCATGGGGACAATCTGGATGATGTGCTTGGGGCAGATGGCAACGCACTTGCCGCAGGCCACACATTTCTCCTCGTCCACCACGGCCACGCCGTCCACCACATGGATGGCGTCGAAGGGGCACTCGGACACGCAGGTGCCCAGACCCAGACAGCCGTACTGGCACTCCATGGGGCCGCCGCCGATGGAACGGGCAGCCGCCAGGCAGTCTTGAATACCCACGTAGTCATAGCGCAGGTGGGCGCAGCCACCGCCGGAACACTGCACCTGAGCCACCTGCTTGACGGTATCACCGGCAGCCACACCCATGATTTCAGCAATCTGGGCGGCCACATCGGCACCACCGGCGGCACAGGCGGTAACAGGAGCCTCGCCCTTCACCACAGCAGCGGCATAGCCGCCGCAGCCGGGATAGCCACAGCCGCCGCAGTTGGCACCGGGCAGACAACCGGCAATGGCTTCCTCACGGGGGTCCTTCTCCACGGCAAAGACCTTGGAGGCGTAAGCCAGGACCAGACCGAACACAGCACCCAATGCGCCCATGACGGCCACGGCCTTGATGACCAGCATCAATTCTTCATTCATACTCTACGCCCCCTTAAAAAATCTTCAGGCCGGAGAAGCCCATGAAGGCGAGGGCAATCAGACCGGCAGCCACCAGGGCGATGGGGAAGCCCTCAAAGCTCTTGGGGCACTTGGCAAACTCCATCTTTTCACGGACGCTGGCGAAGAGGACGATGGCGATGAGGAAGCCCACGCCGCCCATGACACCGTACACCACGCTCTCGATGAAGCTGTAGCTGTTCTGGGTATTCTGCAGGGCCACGCCCAGCACGGCGCAGTTGGTGGTGATGAGGGGCAGGAACACGCCCAGGGCCTCATAGAGGGAGGGCATAGCCTTCTGCAAAAACATCTCCACGAACTGGACGAGAGAGGCGATAACCAGGATGTACGCCAAGGTCTGGAGATACTCCAGTCCCAGAGGCACCAGCAGGAACTTGTTCACGGCGTAGGCAAAAATGGAGGCCACACCCATGACGAAGATAACGGCCATACCCATGCCGGTGGCCGTATCCACCTTCTTGGACACACCCATGAAGGGACAGATGCCCAGGAACTGGGCGAAGATGAAGTTGTTGACCAGGATGGCACCCAGGGAAATTGTAATCAAGCTCTCCCACTCCATTACTTGGTCACCTCCTCTTTCTTCTTCTCATCCTTTTTGGGACGGCTCAGGAAATACTGCATGGCGGCAATGACCACCGCCAGGGTGAGGAAGCCGCCCACGGGCAAAATCATGCCCAAAGCGGGGATACCCTCGGGAAGGATGCGGATGCCGTCAGGTCCCAGGATGCCGGTACCAAAGGTGCCGTTGCCCAGGAACTCACGGATGATACACATGACCACCAGAACCCAGGTGTAGCCCAGGCCCTGGAACACGCCATCCAAAGCGGAGGCGGCCACGGTGTTCTTGGAAGCGAAGCCCTCAGCACGGCCCAAAATGATACAGTTTACCACGATGAGGGGGATGAACAGGCCCAGGCTGGCCGACAGGTCGGGCAGATAGGCCTTCAGGGCCAGCTCCACGATGGTCACGAAGCCGGCGATGACCACGATGTAACAGGCAATACGCACCTTGCTGGGAATAATCTTCCGCAGCAGGGAGATAACCACGTTGGCGCAGGTCAGAATGACCAGAACCGACAGGCCCATGCCGATGCCGTTGAACATGGTGGTGGTGATGGCCAGCACCGAGCACATGCCCAGCAGCTGGACGGTAACAGGGTTCTGATGGACCAGACCGTCCATGAGTTGTTTTTTCACATTCATGTCCGTTCCTCCTTAACCCAGGCTTGCGACGGCGGCCACAGCGGTATTCACGCCGTTGGCAACCGACCGGGAAGTGATGGTAGCACCGGTGATGGCGGCGATGGTACCACCGTCCTTGGTGACGGCGGCGGTGCCGGTCAGACCCTTAAACTGGTCCTTGAACACAGGCTTGCTGGCATTGGCACCCAGACCGGAAGTCTCGGCGGTCTTGACGATTTCCACGCCGGTGACGGTGCCCTCGTTGTCCACACCCACCATAATGGTGAGGGTGCCGCTGAAGGAGCCCGAGCAAGCCACTTCCACCACGTAGCCGGCGTCGCCGGCCTTGTAAACACCGCCCACGGCGGTGTCGCCGCCGGTGTACTCCACCTGGGTGTAGCCGTCGGCAGGCAGAACGGCGGCCATGGCCGCATCCTTCTTGGCCTTCTCGTTGGCGGCAATGGCGGGGGCAGTAATCATGTTCACCAGACCCAGCAGAAGGGCGGTGATGGCGCTGATGGCGAAAAGGACGAGGACCAGACGAGCCATCCCTGGCTCCTTCTTGGTTTCAACAGCCTTGGTTTCACTCATTTGGACTCACCCCCCTTTGCAGCAGCTTTGGCGGCCTTGGCCTTTTCCCTGTCAGCCTTGCGCATCTCGGCGGTGACGCCATAGCGGGCGGGCATGCACTTCTGGTCAATGAGCCAGGCACAGACGTTCATGATGAGGATGGCGTAGGAAACGCCCTCGGGATACCCGCCGAAGTAGCGGATAAAGACGGTCAGCAGGCCGCAGCCGATGCCGAAGACCACCTCACCCTTCTGGGTGCAGGGGCTGGTGACATAGTCGGTGGCCATGAAGAAGGCACCCAGCATCAGACCGCCGGTAAACAACTGATAGAGCATCCAGGTCAGCCGGTCATTCCCGCCCATGGGGAACAGGAAGGTCAGCACGGCCACGGTGCCGATGAAGGCCAGAGGGATGCGGATGCGGATGACGCCCCGGATGAGCAGGTAGGCCCCGCCGATGAGGAGCATCAGAGCGGAAATTTCACCGATGGTACCGCCCACGTTGCCGATGAAGGCATCCAGAATGCTGGCTTGGGGCAGCAGACCGGCGTGCATGAAGTCGGCAGACAGGGGGGTGGCCCCGGTGGAAGCGTCGATAAAGGTCTGGCCCACGCTCATGCCCAGACCGGCCTTGGTGCCGGGATTGGCCCAGGTGGTCATGGCCACGGGGTAGCACAGCATCAAAAAGGCGCGGCCCGCCAGGGCGGGGTTCAGGAAGTTCTTGCCCAGGCCGCCGAAGAGCTGCTTGACCACAATGATGGCGAAGAAGTCGCCAATCAGCAGGGTCCAGTAGGGCAGGGTGACGGGGCAGACAAAGGCCACCAGCACACCGGTAATGGCGGCGGACAGGTCACCGATGGAATTGGACTGCTTCATGAGCTTGCGGTAAGCCCACTCGAAGAACATACAGCCCACCATGGAAATCAGGGTGGAGGTCAGGGCCCGCAGGCCGAAGAAGTACACTGCGATACACAGGGCAGGAACCAGAGCGATCAGCACATCCAGCATCAGGGAACGGGTCCCGATGGGAGAGCTGGCATGGGGGCTCATGGCCACACTCAGACGTTTTTCATTCATGCTTTGGCCGCCTCCTTTGCTTTGGCTGCCGCCTGAAGATTCCGAATTTCACCCTTGGCAGTCCGGAAGGCCTGCACCAGGGGAATTCGGGCGGGACAGATGTACTGGCAGCAGCCGCACTCCATGCAGTCCATAATGCGCAGCTCCTCTACCTCATGCCAATCCCGCTTGCCCGTGTACATATTCATGTACAGGGGAGTCAGGTGCATGGGGCAGACATTGACGCACTTGCCGCAGCGAATGCAGGTCTGCTCGGCATCCACGATGGGAAGCTCGGCCTCGGACAGGCAGAGGATACAGTTCTGGGCCTTGCCCATGGGAACCTCAACCTCAGCCTGGGCCACACCCATCATGGGGCCGCCCGAAATGACACGGGCGCAGTCGGCGGTCAGGCCGCCGCACTCCAAAATCAAGTCGGAGAACAGGGTGCCCAGAGGGGCCTCGATGTTCTTGGGCTCTACAATGCCCTTGCCGGTGACGGTGGTCATACGGCTCACAAGAGGCATACCCTTGACCACGGCATCATACACCGCAGCGGCGGATGCCACATTGAACACGCAGCAGCCCACATGGGCGGGCAGTCCGCCGGGAGGAACCTCACGGCCGGTAATTTTCTGAATGAGCTGCTTTTCAGCACCCTGGGGATAACGGGTCTTGAGGGTGGCAATCTCCACCGCAGGGTCCCCGGCCACAAGGCCGGTCAGATGCTCGATGGCGTCCATCTTATTGCCCTCAACGCCGATGGTGACCTTCTGAAGGCCCAGCGCACGCATGAGGATTTTGGCTCCGCCAATGACCCGCTCGCCCTGCTCCAGCATGAGGCGGTGGTCAGAGGTGATGTAGGGCTCACACTCGGCGCCGTTCAAGATGATGGTATCCACCTTGCCGACAGCACTGGAAAGCTTGACGTGGGTGGGGAATCCCGCGCCGCCCATGCCGGTAATGCCAGCCTCTTTGACAATCTCAATAATCTCGGTCGGAGTGAGAGCGTCTACATTGTCACGGGGCTTGCAGTCAGGGCACAGGGTATTCTGGAAGTCGTTCTCAATGACGACGGAGAGCACCTTCCCGCCATTGGTGTTGGGCCGGGGCTCCACAGCGACCACAGTTCCCGAAACACTGGCGTGAATGGGGGCGCCAAGGCCCGTAATCTCGCCAATCTTCTGTCCCACCGTAACGGTGTCTCCCTTTTCCACAATGGGTTTGCAGGGAGCACCAAGGTGCATGGACATGGGAAGTACCACCTGAGCGGGGGCCTTGCTCAAAGCCACAATTGCTTTGTGCTCGGCAAGCTCCTTATGCTCGGCGGGGTGGACGCCGCCATAAAACTTATGGGTCATAGCATCACCTCAATCAAATTTCGCAGGCCCGTTCTCCGTTCCCCAACGTCAAACCGGCCTGCTTCACCTGGCTCTACATTCTATAAAAAAGAGTGCAAAGCACCTAATCCGACTTCTAATCATAGCGCATTCCCCCCCAATTGTCCAGACCCGGCAGGCATTTTTTTGATAGTT